>JBKBTW010000252.1:0-1810 GCA_046291245.1 Pseudobdellovibrio sp.
TTCAGCTACTTTTTCAGTCATACTGATCGATGGGACAATAGCATAGGCCTTTATGACTTGATTAAAACGCTCATCAGACTGCTTAACTTGTTCAATAAGTTCTGCAACTAATGGAGTTTCTTCACATATAAAATGAACATCACCTTCAGCTCTTTTCAAGAAATTAGCTTTAAAATCCTTAAATAATAAATCTATACGCACACCTGATTGTTGAATTTTTCGCATAGCCACCAATCCAACACACAGATCTGCTCCTACGGATAAAGCACCAAAATACATTGCACGTAAATGATTTTTAGTTTTCCAACCCAAGGGAATCTTAATAATCGTTCGCGCATCACTGTTTTCAATGACACTGGCTCCGCAAAAACCTATCAGAGGAATTTTGCTCCACGCAAAGGCGGACAAAAATAAATTGTTTTTAATATGTTGCAGTTTAGACATAATCAAAATTGTAGCGCTACTCAAATAAATAAGACAAACTGTTTATATGACAAACTCTAAAAATATAAACACAAATTCATCTATAGAAACTCCACTCACTAAAATGCTAGGTATTCGTTATCCCATTATACAAGCTCCTATGTTTTTAGTGTCAAATGCTGATATGGTCGTTGCTGCAAGTGAAGCCGGAGCTATTGGTACCTTTCCAGCTCTTAATTATCGACCCATCGAAAAATTTCGTGAAGCTTTAACTGAAATGAAATCTCGTACAAAAAAACCTATCGGTATGAATATTATCGTAAATAAAAGCAACACGCGTGCAAAGGATGATCTTAAATACGCTCTTGAGGCCGGTGTAGATTTATTTATAACCTCTCTAGGGTCTCCGAAAGAAGTTATTCATGAAGCCCATAAAAATGGGGCTAAAGTGCTTTGTGATGTTGTAAACCTAGAGCACGCTTTAAAAGTACAAGACCTTGGTGCGGATGGAGTTATCGCAGTTGGAACTGGAGCTGGAGGTCATGCTGGCCCACTTTCACCTATTGTGCTGATCAGTTGGCTTCAGCAAAAACTCAATATTCCTGTGATTGCTGCTGGCGGAATTGCCAACGGAGCAACTATGGCTTCAATGATGAGCTTGGGCGCTGCTGGCGTAAGCATTGGAACTCGTTTCATAGCTTCAAAAGAGGCTAAAGTTGAACAATCATATAAAGATGCCATCATAAAATCCACACCTGAAGACATAGTCATGACGACTCGCCTATCTGGCACACCGGCAGCCGTGATCAAAACTCCTTATATTGAAAAAATAGGTTTAGATCTTCCATGGTATTTTCGTTTAGCTAAAGATCAAAAAAAATTAAAAAAGTACATCGTACCTATTATTCACTATCTCGGATCTAAAAGTTTAGAAGAAGCTGCCGTAGGCCCCAGCTGGAAAACAGTATGGAGCGCTGGACAAAGTGTTGGACTTATAGATGATATCTTATCCTGCGATGAAATCATTCAAAAACTTGTTTCAGAGTATGAACAAGCAGTTCAAAATATCCCGAAACTAAAGCCATAAATTTAAAAAAAAGAGTGTGATGTAAGCGTCTATCTAAAACATCACTCTCGCGTTTTCTAGAGCATAATCAAATCTAAAACCTTAAACATAAAAAAAGGGGCCTTTTCAAGCCCCTTTACAACAACAATGATTTGGCTCATCTCAGTTGATGGTGGAATGCTGAGCGTTAAGTTTTAGATAAAGGAATCCAATCAAGTTCAAAAACTTCTTAGAATTTAGTTTACGAAGACTGATTTTAAGAAAGGAAATGTAAATGATGGATCCCAAATGGAAATCTACTGAAAAATTCATTCTTTTGCC
>JBKBTW010000057.1:0-13114 GCA_046291245.1 Pseudobdellovibrio sp.
CTATGAGATGATTTTAAAGGCTATTTATAGATCCAGCTAATCTGATTTTTACTAGATCATAGTCTGGATGTCATGAGCTATATGTAAGTCTTCTTTCTTATTCTCTGAAATCAGATTGAAATAAATTTATGGAGCACTATTTACAGCTAGCACGTTATCGAGAATTTAATGCTAAATTAAGTCATAAAATAAGTGATAGATATGGATCTAATATCGGGATTAGGGCATTTGAAAACAGTGCTTTAGCTCTTTATGATTTGTGTTTTGGTTTATTACAGTTTTTATCTCATCGTCCAAAGATAGGTTTAATAAGGCAAGGGACTAGTTTACCCGATGTTGTTCTCCCGCATTTATATCGAAATCAAACACCTATTTTCAATAAAAAAGAATCTGAAAATTTCGAACAATATCTTAGTCATTTTGACCATGAGGTTAATTTTGTTTTATGGTCTTCTGAAAATGAAGTTACAGGCGAAATTTTCTATAATCGAGACAGCAGATTAAATATGCATAAAGCTATATCTGCAAAACGTATTTTTTCAATTGAGATTAAGTCTAAAATCACGCAAGATGACTTAGATATTTTGAAAAATTCACCGTATACGGTTTATGTCGAGACAGGAAATTTTTTTGATAAAAGGCCAACTTTAATTTATCACACTGACAAATTAAAAACAGATTTTTTGATAGGTCCTTATCAAAATAATTTAGATTATACAGAAGATTGGATCCAAAAATATAGTTTTGATCCGGAGTCTAAAACAGCACTTGATGTTTTGAGTTTATTTAAATCATCTCAATTGAATTATTATAATAGATTTGCAACACAACCTGAAGTTCTGCCAGATCGTTTAGTCATAAGCTCTAAAAATGTATCAGGCTTGCATCTTAAGGAGGATCTAGGTTTGTCTTTAGAGCAAGCTTTTGCTCCAAGTGAATTACCTATAGCTGTATTAGAGACCTTTCCTTTGTGGTGGCACGAAGCTCAAAATAGGGATTTGATTGTGGGCTTATTGATCGTAAATTTGAATAAAACTAACACTACAGGGCTCATAGATAAAATTGAGAAAATGCATGACAAATTGACTCAAGAGTCACGATGGTCTATTGAGTAAGGGATGTCTGATGTTCATGAGCGATTTATAATTTTAAAAAAACTTAAATACGGTGAAGCTGATTTAATTATTCATGGATTATCTATAACAGGAGCTAAAAAGTCTTTTATAGCTCGTTCAGCGCTTAAAAGTAAAAAGCGTTTTGGTGGTGGAGTTTTAGAACCGACTCATTTTGTAATGCTAACGTACAAACCTGCAAAATCTGAAGAGCAATTAAGTAAACTGAATGAAGCCGTATTAATTGATGATTTTAAAGATATTCGTAGTGATTTCGATAAGCTTGAATTTGCATTATCAATGCTTAATTGTGTTTATCATGTCTCGCAAGAAGGGGATTCGGATTCTCATTTTTTATTTAACCTCATCGGTCATTCTTTGAGACATTTAGGTAAAACATCCAACCTTCCTCGATTCAAATTGCATTTCTATTTAAAATTCCTCTACCAGCAAGGCGTTATTTCTTTTGAAGAGTGGATGTCCCCATTTTTAAAAGTTAATATTTCGGACTCAGAGGCATTAGATTCAGTTGAAGGAGTAATTCAATTTGTTGAAGACTATGAAACTTCAATAGAATCACAGGTTTTGCATTACATTAAAAATGCAGATACCGGTTTTTAGTACTGTGTCAGATAATTTTTTTCTTCGTTACTCCTTCCTCGACGTATTCCAACAAAAGCCTTCGGTCGAGGTGCCTAGAAAAAAATTATCTGATACGACACTAGACTGGAATTTAATCTGTAAATTTTTTTCGAGATAAAGGATGCTTGATTTCCACAGTCCGAGCCAATGTTTGAATATCTAGGTGTGTATATTTCTCTGTTGCTTGCAAGCTATCATGTCCTAATAAATTTTGTAATACTCTTAAATTTGTTCCACTCGCAAGCATATGAGTTGCAAAGCTGTGTCGTAGGGAGTGAGGATGAAGGGGGTTCATCAGATTAACTTGTTTTCCCAATAAACGAATATATTCATAACCTTTACGTGTATTAAGCGGTTTTTCACCAAAAATAAAATCGCCTTTTTGCGGATAGAGCTTTTGAAAAGCAACTAAGTTTTCCGTGCAAAGAGTGGGGAGGGTAATGAGGCGCTCTTTATTACCTTTTCCGAGAATTAAAACATTGTTTGCATAAATATTTATGTCTTTCCAGCGAAGATTGCAGGCTTCGCTGATACGAAGTCCTCCGCCATAGAGAAGCAGAAATAATATTTTTTGTTGGTTTATTTCATAAGTTATAATTTCTAAATTTTTAAAAAAATGTAGAATGCTGATAACTTCGTCTACAGAAATAAAGTGAGGTATTTTTTTTGGAACTTTAGGGCATACGAGTTGATTTGAGAAATTTTTATCGATGAGTTTTTCATTATAGAGCCAATTAAAAAAACTTTTTAGAGTAGCTATTTTGCGATTACGTGTGGCAAGGCTCAGTTTGCCCCAGTGACTAAGTCTATCTCTGCATTTGAGCCAAAGATCTTCAGAGCTGTTAAATATAAGAGGAGTATCTTTATTTAAAATAATCAAATTTTTGTTTTCTTTGGAAGTCTTATAATCATTTAAACTCAGGATAAAAGCCTGATAAAGATCTAAACGATATGCTCGCAAAGTATAAGGTGAGCATGATTCGATATTCTTTAGATATTTCAGATAGTTATCTATTTGAAGGTGAATGTTAAGCCTCATTATCTATGATTATATATTAAGCTTATATATCTAACAGGTCCTAAAAAAAATATAATGCTATGCAAAATTTTTCTTGCAATTCCTACACGACTTTGGTTATATTGCGTAATAACACAGCGTATCAATATGAGATTAGCTCATTTTTACAGCTAAACAGCATTTGCAGCAGTACGTTTTACTATAAACGAAAGGTGGTTTAGATGTCTTCTGACTTTAATTCGGCTTCATCGAGCTCGACTATGGTTTTACCAAGTTCTCAAAATCAATCCCAAACAGGTTGGAAGAGTCCTGCACCTCAAATACAAAAAGCTATGGATAATAGAGCCATTATTTTTAAATCTGATGTTATGGCTCAGATGATGAAAATGATCGAACGTGTGGCTCCATCACAAGCTAATATTCTAGTTTTAGGAGAGTCTGGTACGGGTAAAGAGCTCATCGCTCGTGCTATACACGATAAATCGAATAGAAAAAACAAACCTTTCGTAGCTATCAACTGCGGTGCTTTACGAGAGACTTTACTTGAATCAGAACTTTTTGGTCATGAAAAAGGTTCTTTTACAGGGGCTTACAATAAAAAAATCGGTTTAGCGGAAGCTGCTAATGGCGGAACATTGTTTTTAGATGAAATCGGAGAACTTCCTTTTTCAATTCAGGCTAAATTATTAAGATTTATCCAAGAGGGTGAAATTTTTAGAGTAGGTGGTAAAGATCCTATTAAAGTGGATATTCGTTTAATTTGCGCGACTAACCGTGAGCTTGATCAAGAAGTTGTACGTGGTAATTTCCGTGAAGATCTTTTTTATCGTATTAACACGATTGTCATCGCGGCACCTCCTTTAAGAAGACGCAAAGAAGATATTCCGGTATTGATCCAACATTTCTTATCCCAAGGGCATGCATACCTGAATAAATCGAAAACGATTGATGAAGAGGCGTTAAAAATTCTAGTTAAATACGATTGGCCAGGAAATATTCGTGAGCTGCAAAATGTTTGTGAGCGTTTACAAATATTATCGGAAGGCCATATGATCATGGTTAATGATCTACCTGAGATTGTTCGCAATCCAGAAGTCAAAGAAGAAGGTTTGGATTTTGACCCAGCGATGCCTTTATATGAATTAGAAAAACGTTACATTATTAAAGCACTAGCGCATTATGGTGGGAATAAAACACAAGCAGCACAAGGGCTTGGGATTACAATTAAAACTCTATATAATAAATTACATGAATATGGTGAGTTTGAAAAGTACGCCGTACATACAAAACCCCTCAAAGAGGGTTAATAAAATTACCTTGCTCATTTTAGGGTTAGTATAAAGACTTAAAAGCTAGCTCTAAAGTATAATTTTTCTTTAAATTTGAATGCAGTACGTAGGTGGAACAAATTCGAACGAACTTAAAAGTAGATACGTTGGTTGATTAAGTTCGTTTCATTTTTACAGATGCCTTCCTATATTTATAAAATGGGCGTAAATCTAGTAAATTTTCTCATATTAATGCCAATATTGTTTATATGAATATATATCAGCTTTATTTTTTTGTTCTATTGTTTTTATCATTTCATGTCCTCAAAAAAAATCTATTTCAGAGGTAGTCTTGACAGAAGCTCAACATCGACCAATTAATTTCGATGATGTTTCAATAACTGATTTCTATGCTAATTATGAAAAAACCTCAACCCCTGAAAAAATATCAGCGGTCGATAACAGATTACCAGCTGATGAGGGGCAACAATTAAAAATGACTTTGGATTATACGCCAGGTAAATTGTTTAGTGTTATCAAACAACCAACACTTTTAACTCAGCTTGAAAAATCAGGTTATTCTTTAGCAGATCATTTAGGACATTTAAGTTGACCACAGTTAAATTCAAAGTTAGTGGAAAACTCTTTATATAAAAGCCTGGTAGAAACTTTTCGAAAAGATTAAACAGATATAGCCTCAGATGATTTTAAAAAAAACCAAATTTATCTCCAGATAAAGTCGTATCAGAAGCTAATAAAATTAATCATCGTGTTTTTGATATAAGATGGCTTAAACCTAAAATTAGCCAATATAAGCTTATCGGCGTCGTTAATTGATCTGATCGGGTCGGATTTAACCCTCTACAGAGGTTAACTTACAAGCTTTGCGTATACCTAGCGGCGCACGCAGTGACTTAGCAGGACATGGTGTTTACCTGATGAGTTTTTAACTGAGCGGGCTATGTCTTACTCACCATTTGGTATAGCGAGAAAGGATGATCGTTTATTTGAACAGGTGTACTTTGAAACTGAACTTAAAAGGCGGGCAAAATACTTAGATAGAATTTTAAATAACCAAATACCTTCGTCAGCAAGGGACTTCTCTATCGCACCTCCACGTTTACCAGAAGAAGAAATGAAAGTGACTGCAGGATATGGTCATTTCTGCAGTTTAAAAGGCGGTGGGTTTGAACGTTGGACCTGCGAAGACGGGCTAACATGCCAGCAAATTGATGAAGCTGTAGGAGAAAAAGAGTTAGGAAAATGTTTTCCACAAATACCTCGAGCTGGAGATGCGTGTACCCAAGGTCAAGTGATTCAGTCGGATTATCAAACTGATAAAGTTAAAGTTTTAGCAGATCGCCATTGCGGAACACCAGAAGAGAAGAAAGAATTTGAATGTGCACCCGTGAAAAATGGCCATCCTTCAGGAAAGTATTATCAACCAGATTGTAGCAGTCGAATGAACTCAAAATTTGAAGTTTGTGGCTATCTAGCTGGAGATGGATTTAATCAATGTATTACTGATGTATTTGCCAAAAAGAAGACATTTGTAGATTGTGCGATGCAGTTTAGGCAAAGAGCCATTCGAGGTCTTTGTAATGAAACTAAATCATGCCGCAATGAGTATGTGTTTGTGAGAGCCAAAGACAATGATGGAAAAACCATCCAACGAGATGGTTACTGTGCTCCATCATATTTTTTGTTTCAAGTTCGTCATGATGGAAATCCATCACCTGAGTAAATATTAAAATAAGTTTCTACAAAGTAGGCTAGAAGCAGTTGGTGTCAATAGCTTTTTGACTCCAACACGAGTGTTCTGGCTTAAAGGTTTTTTAAGATAAGTTTCTTTAAGACGCTTGAAATGTACGTCCTTTATTTTATACAAAATATACTGTGGAATTTTTAATAAAGACCCTTTAATGAATCCAGCAAGCGTTATGTCTAACATTGTTTTATTATCTATTTTAGATAAAACTAGATAGATGGAGTTGCCTAATGGTAGAAAATCTTTAATCAGATTACCGTAGCGATGATCAAATTTGAAGCCCACTTCATACTGTAATGCAAAGATAATATCGTTGAAACTCTTCATGACTTTATCTTTTTCGTTAACATGGTCTTTTTTAAAGTAAATTGAAACAATATTTTTATGTTCTAATTTGTTTTGATTAAAAACTTTTTCGACGAGCTCAGAAACAGCTTGCTTTTGTGTTAAAAATTCTTGCTCATTTTCATATCGGCCCATTTTTAAAATTCTTTTAATAAATCCTTCTTTGTGCCCTAATAAAAGATGATATCCTACTAATAAAGGTTGCTGTAAAAGACCTTTAACATTAATCATATTAATAGATGTCATTGAGTATTTAAGATCTATATCACTTTGCAAGTCTGCGTTTAGAGCTTCAAAATTCATTATTTTTGCTTTAAGTAAGTCTGCATTTATTTCTTGAAAATACAGAGTTGTCATGACTAAGTTCTCTACAACTTTAAAGTAAATTTTTTCATAAATTTTGCTGTCGGCTGTCCTATGCTTTTCTGTGGATATAAACTCCTGTTCGATTGTAGGAGCTGATATGTAATCAACGACCATGATATTCTGAGAGGATAACTTTCTATAAACTTTGGGTACGGTAATGGCGTCACCGCTGTATTTTAGGAATGCCGCGTATTTTTCAAATTTCTGGATATCTTGTAAATAGTTTTTTTCAGCATCATAGTCGATATCCAATCCTGCTATTTGATCTGCAATTATATTAATAACTGGATGAAAACGGGATTCTGCTAAGTGCTCTGCAAACTTATTTACAAGTCTATTGGAGGCTTCCGCAATTTTAGGAATATCAAGATCAGGGCTCTTTATTTTGACTAATACAGATTTATTATTATCAAGTTGGCCTTGAAAAAATCCAAAATTTTCATTTATTTTTATAGGGTGGTCAAAATCAATATCAAGCCCTTTATCAATTCTACCATACTGGATTTCTTGCATGTAAAAGTGCCTGTACTTTTGCGCTAAACTTTCTTTGCTTGGTAGAGCAAACGGTATTCGTTTAAGAATATTCAAAAAGTCCGTAGAATTAGAATCGAATATTTTCTGTGATGTGCTACTTAGTTTAGAATAATAAATACCAAGATCTTTCAAGTTATTAAGGAGTTCGTTTACTTCTTGAAAAGTAGGGTAGCGATTACTGTGCTGAAGTTGTTTCGATAAATCTCTAAGTTTTTTCAAAACAGTGATTTGATGTTTTAGATCTAAATACTCGGTTTGGGCCGTTTGTGTGGTATTAAGAGCTTTGCTTTTTAGCTCCTCTAGAGCATTTTCAATTTTTTTTACTTGAGCGTTACTCCTGATAACTTGAGTTACGCGAGAAGAGACTTTGCTCAAAAAAGATTTCTTTTCATGTTCCGAAGCGTGGGCTGATGAATACACAGCAGCTGGTACGTTCAGGCAAATAATTATAATAAACGTGCAGATTTTTTTTGTAATCATAGATTTAAAATACTTCAAAGCACAGGCCAAAAAAAACTCTTGAGAGGTACAATATGTTGATCATTAGCTCTAATTACTTTGATAAATCTAAAAAAAGTGACAGAAAAAGGCCTTATGTTTAATGGTTTAACAGTGTCATTTAAAATTCAAGATGATCTAAACTATCTAAAAAAAGGATATGGCTTTTACACGGGTTAATTTAGTAAATCAAATTTGGAATTAAAATTGCTTAACGTTTTTAAGGTGCAACAAACTTTAACTAAAAGGTGTTTTATGAAATTCAAAAAAATGATGTGCGCGTCTACTATTGCTTTAATCTTATCTGCGCAAGCTTCGCAGGCTTTAGAAGTAGGTCAGTTAATATTAGACGCTGAAAAGATTAAATTTAAAAACGACATCGGAGTTGTAAATACTCGCGATCTTTATATAGGTATTGGTGAAAGTAGCCAGATATCTCAACGACAAAAAATGTACCCCCCAAAACCAGCTAAAATAGATCTATATAGAAGCAAAAAAGGCTTACTACAGGTGGATGCAGGGTTTGCCAACATAGTATGGGAGCATGTGCCTAAGTGGTTAACTGCCGATATTGAAGTAGAAGGGCGTGATTTAAATGTTAATATAGGACGTGTAAACACTCAAAAAATTACTGCTGCACAAGTTGATATAACAAAGCCTCGTTTAGGTATGGTTAGATTGCGTGGTTTGGATTTGAAATGCTCGTCTGTAAATGGTGATAAATTATCCTTTGAAGGTCTATTGCCTCAGTGCTTAGAAAAAGGCGAAATTAAAAGTAAAGAAGCCGATATACCAGCACTCACAAAGTATGCCCAATTAGCACTTAGCGCAAGCGAGGAAGCAAACGGTGAGAGAAATCTAGGACGAGAGCTAGTTGTTAATTTAGAAAAAGGAGTATTAAATTTAACTTTAGATATTGCTTTAAAGTTAGATTTAAAGATTAAACTCAAAGTAGATGGTAAAGTAAGTTTAGATGAAAAAACAAATGTAGTAAGAGTCGATTTGCAAAAGGTGATGTTGCATCGTTTAGAAGTAACTCAATTGGCCTTACCAGTTATTAAATTAATACTGCCTAATGATGAAGTGCGAGTAAAAGGAAACTCATTGTTTTTACAATTATAGTATCATTTTAAAATAAAGAATTAAAAAGGCTGATTGTTCTTCAATCAGCCTTTTTTGTTCTATTTAAGCGTTTTACTTATTGCTCAAAGAATTCATTGTTTCACTTTGGGTGTTACCATTAAGAATTAAATTTTAGATGTAGCCCTCGTCATCGTCATTTTCTTCATCATTTTCAGAGTCATCAGCAAATGCCTCATCAGCATCTTCTTCCATGTCTTCTTCTAAATCGTCTTCAGAAGATTCATCTTCTAGGTCTTCAAAATCATCATTTTCATCTAAATCATCAGACTCATCAAACTCTTCAGCCTCAGCTAAAGCATCTTCTTCTTCGATTCCAACCATAGAGTCTAACTCTAATTCGTCGTCAAATTCAGAGTCGATATCAGCAAAAGAAGTTTGCTCAGGAGCTATTACTTTCGTATGAACTGCTTTTTTTATAGTTTCTCTTTTAGGAGCAGCTTTTTTAGTGGGAGCTTTGTTAGCAGGAGCCTTCTTTGCTGGAGCTTTTTTAACCGGAGCTTTTTTAGCCGGGGCTTTTTTTACAGGCTTAGCTTTTTTAGCCGGTTTAGCAGCTTTTTTAGGAGCAGCTTTCTTTGCTGGTTTAGCTTTTATTGCAGCAGCTTTTTTAGTAGGTTTAGCTTTAGTTGTTTTTGTTGCTTTTTTAACTGTTTTGGTTGTTTTTTTCTTTTTTGCCATAATTCGTAGTCTCCATTGTTAAACATCATTAGATTATAGAGGAACAAATCACAGTGCAAGAGTCTGTTATGAGTCTCGCGTTAAGTCATGATAGGCCAAGGTCCAGCGGTTTAGGATAAGAGTAAATTGATAAAAAAGAGAGCTTATTTTGCAAAGCTCTCTTTGAGTTAATAACTTTTACCTATAACATGAGTGGTCTTATCCAATTAACTTTATAGCAAGCTGAGTAGATTGATTAGCCTGTGCTAATGTTGCAGTCCCTGCCTGTAAAAGGATTTGATTACGTGCCATATCAGAAGTTGATTGTGCAATGTCTGTGTCACGAATACGTGAATTAGCTGCTGCCAAGTTTTCTTCAGTGATAGCAAGTGTATCAACAGTCGATGTCATTCTATTTTGAATGGCACCTAAATTAGCTCTCATACTGTTAATTTCATTTTGCGCAGTATCGATTGCAAATAGGCCTTGCCTAGCTGTTTCTTTTTGCGAAAAATTCATATCAGTTAGTCCAAGAGCATCTAAAGTAGCTACATTATTCTGTGCGTTAAAGCTAATTTTATCATTTTCAGTGGATTGTATACCCACTTGAAAATCAAACATAGCATTTGATCCATCCAGCAATCCTGTAGAATTCCAGCGCGTAGATTTAGCAATACGATCAATCTCTTCTTTTAGTTGTCCCACCTCGGTTTGAATGAGAGCACGCTCTACGTCTCCAACCGTATCGGATGAGGCCTGTATAGCTAATTCTCTTTGACGAATCAATATATTCGAAATTTCACCAAGTCCACCCTCAGCTGTTTGCACAAGTGAAATGGCATCATTCGCATTTCTTTTTGCTTGTGAAGCAGATCTAATCTGTCCGCGTAAGTTCTCCGAGATAGCCAAACCAGCAGCGTCATCAGCAGCTTTATTAATTCTAAAACCACTCGATAATTGAGCAGACGAGTTCTGCATTAATCTTTGACTGTTGACTAAATTTCTTTGCGCATTAATAGCCGCAACGTTAGTTGTAATTCTTAATCCCATTTAAAACTCCATTTTTTAAATTGTGTACTTCATAGTTTCTTCTCTCCTTGAAAAATTTTTAAATTGCATCCGAGCAATTTATTCACTCAATGTGTATCGTTCTTATTGTACGATTGTCCTTCATATGGACATAAAATGAGCGACAGCCTTTAAATAAATTCATCCTTAATAAAGAAATCATCCGTAATAATATTTTTTTAGGCCTCCTTGTTGTACAAGCTGTGTTGGTTATCTAGAAGGTTATTCCTTCCTTGACCAATTACACTTTGAGACATCCAAGTCTCTTGGGTCTGGGTATATAAGAGAAAGTTCTAAATAAAAATCCCTCTTATGCGATCATTTCGGAACAGTTGAGACAAACTGTATAGGACACAAGTACAGATTCTGTTTAAAAATGAGAAAAAGTGATACAGAGATAGGCTATGTAGAGTGATGTTTACCTAAGTTCGATATGTGAGTTGTTATTTTTGATAATAAGGAGCTTAATCAATTTCTAAAAAGCGGCACTGAGCCATTTTCCCGGTAAGTTCATAGGACTTTAGTGCGTTTTCACGTAAATGATTTTCCGTTTTAAAACCAAGAGTGCATGATGAATTGAAGTTTGAAAAGTGTGAGCAGTCTTCGCAAGCAAAAGGTATTTTGTAAGCATTGAAATCACGAGGATGAATAGGGTCTTTCTTCATCGAAGGCCGAACAGTTTTAGGTGGGGTTTTTCCTTTGTTTTTTTGCATGATTTTTGAGCCTCTTAGGTTGACAAGTGTAATAGATAACTCATCTTTAAATCAAGGTGGTTTTGAATGAATAATGATATACAAAAAATGACTCGAAAAAGCCAAGAAGCGATGCAAGCTGCTGCTAAATTGGCCGAGACAAAAAAGAACTCTTCAGTGGAGCCTGAACATCTATTTTTAGAGCTTATTGAACAGGCCGATGGAGTTGTTCCTAGAGTCTTGCAAGAGGCGCAGATTCAACCTGCAGCTTTAATGACTCCGCTCGTGAAGGCTATAAGTCAATTCCCGCAGCTATCGCAGGCTCAATCTAATGTTTATGCCAGTGCTCGATTGCAAAAATTGTTTAAATTAGCAGATGCAGAAGCCATTGAAATGCAAGATGAGCTGATTTCTACAGAACATTTTGTTTTGGCAATGTTTAAAATCGAAGATGCTGCTCTTAAGAAAATATTTGAAGCGGCTGGTCTAAAACGAGCTGCATTTGAAGCAGCTTTAAAAAAAGTAAGAGGTAATCAAAAAGTGACAACTGACGAACCAGAAAATCAGTATGAAGTTTTAAAAAAATATGCTCGTGATTTGACAGCATTAGCTCAAGAAGGAAAACTTGATCCAGTTGTTGGACGGGACGAAGAAATTCGTCGCGTAATACAAGTGTTGTCTCGTCGTACTAAAAATAATCCAGTTCTTATTGGAGAACCTGGGGTGGGTAAAACGGCGATTGCTGAAGGCATGGCTCTGAGAATTATTAAAAAAGATGTCCCAGACAACTTGGTTGGTAAAAAATTAATGGCACTTGATATGGGAGCTTTAATTGCGGGAGCTAAATATCGTGGTGAGTTTGAGGATCGTTTAAAAGCTGTCATCAAAGAAGTTACAGCCTCTGCAGGAGAAATTATTTTATTTATTGATGAATTGCACACTTTAGTTGGAGCAGGTAAAGGTGATGGAGCTATGGATGCAGGACAATTGTTAAAGCCTGCTTTATCTCGTGGCGAGTTACGCTGTATTGGGGCTACAACTTTAGACGAGTATCGCCAATACATTGAAAAAGATGCTGCATTAGAGCGTCGTTTTCAAACAGTTTTGGTTGATGAGCCAACAGTTGATGAGACAATTACGATTTTACGTGGATTAAAAGAAAAATATGAAGTCCATCATGGTGTTCAGATCACTGACTCAGCATTAGTTGCGGCAGCGAAGCTTTCGCATCGGTATATCACCAACAGATTCTTGCCAGATAAAGCCATTGATTTAGTGGATGAAGCGGCTAGTAAGTTGGGTATCGAGAACAGAAGTGTGCCTGAAGAGGTTGATGAGATCGAAAGAAAAATTTTAAGTTATAAAATTGAATTAGAGGCTTTGAAAAAAGACACGGATAAGCAATCACTTGATCGTAAAGAAAAAATTAGCTCTGAACTCAATGAGCTTTTAACGAAATCTCAAGCTTTAAGAGAAAAGTGGAGTTTTGAGCGCGGTCAAATTGAGAATGTTAAATCTTTAAAAGCCGATATCGAGCAAATCAGACTTGAAATCAGTAAAGCTGAAAGGGATGCTCAATATGAAAAAGCAGCGCAGTTGAAGTACGGAAAACTGCCTGAGTTTGAAAAGAAACTTTCAGATTTAGAAGAGAAGTTAAAATCTAAATCAGGAGCCTTACTTAAAGAAAAAGTTGATGCGGAAGATATTGCTGATGTGGTTTCTAAGTGGACGCATATCCCAGTCAGTAAAATGTTGGAGAGTGAAACTCAAAAACTTTTAACTATGGAAAAAGTCCTTCAGGGTAAAGTCGTAGGTCAAGATAAAGCTTTAGAGGTAATTTCGGATGCTATTCGAAGATCTCGTGCTGAAATCGGTGATCCAAATAGGCCTATTGGAACATTTATTTTCGTAGGCCCTACAGGAGTTGGTAAAACTGAAACTGTTAAAGCCTTAGCTGAGTTTTTATTTGATGATCCAAGTGCAGTCGTGCGTATAGATATGTCTGA
>JBKBTW010000253.1:0-1803 GCA_046291245.1 Pseudobdellovibrio sp.
AATCGTGCTTTTTAAGTCTTACAGTGGCATTAAATGAAAATCTCACTTTCATTTGTCGTGCAAAAGTGTAGAGGATTTCATCAAAATCTTCTAAACGCTCACGTAATGAAGGGACGATAAGAGTGACAACGTTCAGACGATAAAATAGGTCTGAACGGAATACGCCTTCAGTAATTTTTTGTTTTAAATTTTGATGAGTTGCTGCAATGATGCGAACATCTGTTTTAATAGTACGATCTGAACCTACAGGACGAATTTCTTGATTTTCGATTGCGCGTAAAAGTTTTGCCTGCATAGAGTAGGGAAGATCTCCAATTTCATCCAAAAAGAGTGTTCCACCTCTTGCTGTTTCAAAAGCACCTTTGCGATCTGCGATAGCTCCTGTAAAGCTTCCTTTGGTATGGCCGAATAATTCACTCTCGACCAGTGTTTCTGTTAAAGCAGAGCAGTTTACACTGATAAATGGAGAGTCTGCTCTTAAGGAGCATTGGTGAATATTTTGTGCTAAAACATCTTTACCTGTACCTGATGGGCCGAGAAGAAGTATAGGATAATCGGTTAAGGATACATGAGACAAGGATTGTAATTGTTTGCTCCAAAATTCAGATTTACTTTTCATCGGGAATTCATGAGTGAGTTTACTCAAATCATGCACAACTAAATCGGCATAGCCTATAGAAATAAGATCTCCATCTGTGAGAAGACTTTCGATAATTTGAGCACTGTTAACAAAAGTTCCTGTTTCAGACCTAAGGTCTTTAATAAGAAGTTTGTTTTGCTGTTGTTCAATACGGAAATGTCGTCCTGATACTCCGGGGAAATCAATTTTAATCTGACAAGATGAATCACTTCCTACAGTGGCGTATTCAGAAAGGGACCATTTATTTCCACTTCCATCTAAGAGTTCTAAAGCATATTTCATATCGGCCTCCATTAAAAACCTGATGCTGCGGTAAAGAGCATAGTTTTAAATGCTTATAAGGCTCTTACTGCAAAGCTGTTATTATGCGCTATTCAAAGGTTGGGCCAACGCTCACCATTGATTAAACGTTATATAATTGATTTAAGGAGCTGAAGGTCTAAATTTTTGCAAAAATTAAAAATTAAATCTAAGAATTGAGAAAAATATAAAAAGCGTCTAGTATCCATATATGCCGCCAAATAAAAAAAATTCTTTTAAAAAAGTTGATCGTCTAAATCATAATAAAAAAGCCAAGGGCCAAAAATCTTCAAAAGCAAGGCCTGAACAGAGGAAGTCTGAAAAAGTAGGGAAAAAACCACAAAAAAATAAAGTCATATTTATTAAAAGCGGTTTTTTACCTAAAGATTATCCTGAACATAATAAAAAAGAAGTCGCTTTTGTTGGAAGATCTAATGCGGGCAAGTCTTCATTAATAAATGCATTAGCTGGAGAGAAAATAGCTCATGTGAGCCAGACGCCAGGAAAAACAAGACTTTTAAATTTTTTTTCTTATGGGGAGAGTTACGTCCTTGTGGATATGCCGGGATACGGATTTGCAGCTCGAAGCGGTTCCGAAGTAGAAGAGTGGCAAAAGGTTATTGAGACATATCTTGCTCGTCGTGAGAATTTAGCTGGCTTGGTTCTTGTGATGGATGTTCGTAGGGATTGGGATGATAACGAAAAAATGCTTTATGATTTTTCGCATAGAATAGGTTTACCTCTTCTTGTTGCTCTTACAAAAATTGATCGTCTCAATAAGAAAGAACTCAACGAACGTTTAAAAGTTCTGACATCTACAGTGGATACCTCATTGCTGTTTCCTGTGTCGAGCACGAATAAAC
>JBKBTW010000058.1:0-13074 GCA_046291245.1 Pseudobdellovibrio sp.
TGAAGCTGAAGGTGTACGAGCAACAGAACAAGTACGTGGTGAGCCTGTGCCAACTTCTGAAAGTATTTGGGAACAGGTGTATGTTAATAATGAAAATTCAGATTGGAGAAAATTCTAATGGCAAATATGGCTCAAGCTATCAGAATGGCTTTACATTATGCTGAGACTCATTACGATTTAAAAGACGTTTTCGGTCAAGATGTGGGCGCACCTTTAGGTGGTGTGTTTACAGCAACTCAAGGTGTGAAAACAGCATGGAACTCTCCTTTAGATGAGCGTGGTATCATTGGTATGGCCATGGGTATAGCGATGACTGGGGATCGCTGTGTGGCAGAAATCCAATTTGCAGATTATATTTTTAATACGATGGATCTTTTAAAAATTGCTGGAAATACTTTGTGGTGCACAAATGGAAACTTTTCATTACCCATGACGGTTATGACTCCCGTAGGGGCAGGGATACGAGGTAGTGTGTATCACTCACATTCTTTTGATGCATGGGCTTCTCGATTGGCTGGATGGAAAGTTGTCATGCCTTCTAATCCATTAGATGCCTATGGGTTATTGTTATCGTGTATTTTAGATCCCAATCCTACGATGTTTTTAAAGCCTAAAGCTTTAATGCGTGTTCGTGGTGAGGAGCTTATTCCAGGTGAACCATTAGATGAGAAAGAACTAAAAAATATGATTGATGCCCCTATTGGTGATCGCTCTAAATGGAAACCAAATTGGCCAAAGATTCAAGAATACTTAGTGCCTTTTGGAAAAGGTAAAATCACACGTGTAGGGGATCAAATTACTGTCGTCAGTTATGGGCGTCATTTATTGCTATGTAATGAAGTTGCAGATCAGTTAGCAAACGAAGGCTATTCGGTTGAAGTCATAGATTTAAGGTCTATTTATCCATATGACTGGCAAATGATTAAATCTTCTGTACAAAAAACAGGTCGAGTGATTTTTGTTAATGAAGACACAGAGGTTACAAATTTTGGAGAGCATTTAGCTTATAGAGTGACTCAAGAATTATTTTATGAGTTGATGGCACGTCCAAAAGTTATCGCAGGCAAACATATTCCTGGTATTGGATTGCATCCAAACCTAGAAGATGCCAGTGTTCCGCAAAAACATGAAATAGCAGATGCTATCCGCGAAGTATGCGGCGAAATCCCATAAATGAGTGAGATAATAAAAATATGAGTACGGCACCAAAAGCATTACCATTTGATAAGTACAAACTATACAACTCGGCTGTTCAATCTCCAGAGACCGATGTGTTGTTTTACCAAGAAAGATATAAAGAATTTTTTGGTAAGCCTAAAGCAGGCCTAACATTAAGAGAAGACTTCAGTGGTGGTGGGGCGATCAGTTGTGAGTGGGTTAAGTTAAATAGAACATATCGCTCGTGTGGGATAGATCTTGATGAAGAGCCTATGCAATACGGGCGCGAGCACTATATATCTCAACTAAGTAAAAACCAAAAAGGCAGAGTGGCACTTATTCAAAAAAATGTTTTAGATAAGGGGTTGCCTCGTGCTGATATCAGCGTAGCTGTAAATTTTTCGTACTTTATTTTTAAAAAGCGTTCCATGTTACAGGATTATTTTAAAAATGTTTATCAGTATTTAAACCATTCAGGATTGTTTATTGTAGATATATTTGGTGGAACCCAATGCACTGGTGAATCTACAGATAGAACTCCACTTAAAGGTTTTACATACTACTGGCAACAAAAAGGATTTGATCCCGTTACAAATGAAGCGCAGTTTGCGATTAATTTTAAGTACAAAAACAAAATGTATAAAGATGTGTTCACTTATGACTGGAGAATGTGGACGATTCCAGAAATTAAAGAATTAATGGTTAATGCAGGCTTTGATGACGTGCATGTTTATTGGGAAGGTACAGCTCGTAACGGTATGGGGAATGGTAAATTTACACGAGTTACTGAGGGTGAGGCATGCTTAAGTTGGATAGCGTATATTATTGGAGTTAAAAAATAATATGCAGCAAATTTTAAAAGTTAACACGTATGAAGTCTGGGTCAGTTTGGGGTGCTCTAAAGAAGAACAGTCATTTGTGCAACCGGTTCATTTTAACGTCAGTGTAACTTTTAGCGAGGCCGTTAAAGGTTGTTTAACGGATCATCTGTCAGATGCTGTAGATTATGTGTCTTTAACGAATAGAATCAAAAATGTAGCTCAGAGCAAGTCGTTTCACTTAATTGAACATCTTTGTTTTTTAGTGCATCAAGATTTGTATATGTGGCTGCAGCAGCAAAATTACAAAGGTGTCTTAAATACAGAAGTAAAAAAATTAAGACCTCCAGTAGCTCATGTTCAAGGTGGAGTTGAGTTTCAATGTCAAAGCAACTTGCTGTCGTAGGAGTTGGATCTAATATAAATCCACTTGTAAATTTAAGAAAAGCTTTATCTTCATTAAAAAAAATTCAAAATTGCAAAGTTTTAAATGTAGCAAAGATATATGAGTCAGATGCTCTGTTGCCAGAAGGTCTTTCAAGTTTAGAAATTACGAAATGGAATAAAAAATATTTAAATTCTGCCATTCTTGTTGAAGTTGAGAGTTTTAATCCTGAGGCATTTCTTTGTGTGTTAAAGGATATAGAAAAAAAAATAGGCCGCTCTGAAAGTGCTCGATGGGCTCCTCGACTAATTGATTTAGATCTATTGTGGGTAAGTGATTACGAGCACATGAGTCACAATTTAACAATACCTCATAAAGAGCTTTTGAATAGACCTTTTGCTTTATTGCCTCTATTAGATCTTATTTCTGAAGAAAGAGTTTTTAATATCAGTGTCGCAAAAGCAAAGAGTTTGAAAAAACCATTCTGGATGAGCTTAGATGTAAAACCATTTCAAACTCATGTGAGCCAAAAATTTGCATGGCCACTCATGGTGGGGATTCTTAATGTTACTACGGATTCTTTTTCAGATGGAGGAAAATTTCTTCATCAAAGTGAATCAGAAGATGTTGATTTGAACGCTCTAGAAAAACAATTAGATCATTATATGGAGCAAGGTTTAGATGTTTTAGATATTGGGGCAGAGTCTACACGCCCAAATGCTCTTTTTGTTTCACCGGCAACTGAAATTGCGAGACTTCAAAAAACGCTGAGCTTTGTTGAAAAATATAAACAAACTCAGAATATTCAATTTGAAGTCTCTGTAGATACACGCAAACCAGAGGTCTTAAGAGAGATCATTCATAAATTTGATATAAATTACATAAATGATGTAGAAGGTTTTAGAAGCGTGGAAATGCGTTCTCTAGCAGCCGATTCTTCTGCTAAAATTGTGTGTATGCACTCTTTTTCCGTGCCTCCAAGAAAAGATGAAACTCTTCCCGGGGACATTGATATTTTCGAGTATTTAAACAAATGGTGGCAACAGAAGCTTGAGATGTTTGGAAAAATAAATATTAGTAAAGAGCGACTTATTTTTGATGTAGGAATAGGTTTTGGAAAGACACCCGAGCAGTGTTTTCATCTTTTAGGTCATTTGCATAAGCTCAGTCAAATACACGAAGATATCTACATAGGGCATTCGCGAAAATCTTTTTTAAGTCATGTAACAGATAAACCTTTCGAGGAAAGAGATTTAGAAACAGCATTTGTCAGTCAAAATTTGAATCAGGCTTATGTTCAACAGTTAAGAGTGCATAACATAAAATTAAATAAAGATTTTTTAAACGCTGATCAAAAGCAAATAGATTCACTTCTAAAATTAGAGAATCAGAATTTAGAAACTTTTCATAAAATTAAAAACTTGATGGGTTCAAAATATGAAAGCTAAGTTAAGTTATCATGAAGTTGTAAAAAAACTAGAAGATCTGTCTATTATGCCAAAAACCATGCCTGGCTTAGAAAAAATAAGAGCAGCTTTGCAACATAAACATTGGTTCAAAGAACTTGAGTCTGAAAAAATCATCACAGTGGCCGGTACAAATGGCAAAGGCACGACGAGCGCAGCTTTAGAGGCCTTGTTGTTGTCAGCTGGTCAAAAAACTGGTCTTTATACATCACCTCATTTAATTACAACAACTGAGCGAATAAGAGTTAATGGTCAAGATATAACTCAAGAGCAATTTGTAGAGCTGTATGAGAGTAATAGAGATTTAATCACCCAATACGAGTTAACTCACTTTGAAAGTTTAACTTTGATGGCTGCTGATTTCTTTTTTTATTTTAATCAACTGGATTATGTCATTTTTGAAGTTGGTTTAGGCGGTTTATATGATGCTACTAATGTTTTTCCTCAGAAAACCTCTGTTATAACTAAGTTGGGCTTAGATCATCAAAATATATTAGGAAAATCAATTCTCGAAATAGCTCAAAATAAATTCGGCATCATTAAAGATTTTTCGCAAGTGATTCACCATCAATTGCCAGTCGAAGTGGAGGAGCTTTTTAAAACTACAATTCAGCAGACAAAATCAAAATCATTTAAAGCTGAAGGCTTTAAGTTAGCTGTGACAAAAGCGCAGAATCCAAAGTGGATTTTACAAACAATTTGGGGAAATTTTGAAACTAATATTCCTGGGGAAAGAGCGGCAGAGAATATTATGACTGCACTAACAGCTTTTCAAAAGTTAGGCTTTAAGCCCGAAGAACACTTGTTAAGCTTGAGTCAAATTCGATGGCAAGGTCGAATGCAAAAAATTGAATGGCCTATGAATCTAAATCCAGAGTTAAATTGTCCAGTTTATCTCTCAGGTGACCATAACATTCAAGGTGTTGAAAGTCTGATCGATCTTTTGCGTTATTATGAATGGGAAACTTTGCATATAGTTGTAGGCATTGGTGTTGATAAAAATGTGGAAGAGATGTTTGAGTTATTAAAAAAAATACCGAACTCTAAAATTTATTTAACACAAACACCATTTAAAGGTCGTGCTGTGGAGACTTATCCTGAGGTTATAAAATCAATGGCCTTAGGTCAAGACGATGATCCTCTAAAGTTACTTAATTCACTTAAAACTAATTCTCATGATATAGTTTTAGTTACGGGGTCTTTATATTTAGTGGGTCTGATTTTAACTGTTTTATAAGTGATTTGAGGTTATGATGAGCAAATATGTCGTGTTGAGTGTATTCTTTATATTTGGGTGTGTGAGTAAATCCGTAGTATTGGATCAGAGTATAGAGACAGATGATAGGGTTCCTGCTTCAAAGGTTCAGAACGATCGCTATATAGGTGCTATAGTTTTAAATGGAAATTTACAACTGTTTACAAATAAAAAGAAAGCAGAGTTAACAGATGTGTCTCCTGGATTAGCGGAAGTAAAGTTAAAAGATCCTCATCTATTTTTTCATCCTATTAGAGCTATGAAAAGTGAGCGAGTTCTGGTTTTACAAGATCAAAATAATGAATATGTATTTAGGATTCCTGCAAAATCTTTTTTTTCCAATAATATCCTCACTGTCAAAGCTAAGGATTCAGGACAGAATGCTGATCTTGTTGTGAAAGAAAAAACTGAGCTTGTGAATACTAAAGATGAAGACCGTAAAGTTGTCTGTACTTATTCAGGGGTGTGTAAAACTTGTGGTCCTGATGTTTTAAGTAATCCTGCAATGCCCGTAAACTCAGTGTCATGTGGAGTTAAGTACTCTGAGAACTGTATGGGGTCAAAGCCCGTAATATACAAAGTGAATACATATCATAGAATACTAGATTTACAACTAGTTAACGGGTTATCGTCAGCAGAGATGAACACCTATGAAACAGAATTTAAAACTGAAAAACTCATTAAAGAATTAGGGCCTTGTATACCACAAAGCTATTAGTTAGTAGGAAAATCACTTCTCACAAATAAACTTTTAACATCTAAATGAATAGCTTTTAATTTTTGTAAAGCCTCATCGCCACCGCGATTAATAACGCAAATCACTGTGTGGATTTGGGCCTGCATAGAGCGAAGATCTTGAGTGCTTATAATCACTTGCCCTCCAGATGTAATCACATCTTCAATCACGCAAACTTTTTTATTTTTGATGTCAGCACCCTCTGCAAATAAACATGTTCCGTACTCTTTAGCAGTTTTTCGTACAAAACAAACAGGTAGACCGGTTTCTAAAGACAAAGCTGTTGCGATGGGAAGTCCTCCCATTTCGAGGCCGGCTAAAACTTCAGTGTCTGAAGGTATGAGGGGAGCAAGTTGTTTAGCAATTTCTTTAAGAATTTCTGGGCGCGATTCGAATTGATATTTGTCAAAATATTCATTCGATATTTGACCAGATCTGAGCTTAAACTCGCCAGTCAAATGGCTGACATTATAAATTTTTAGAGCGAGTTCATCATGAGTCATTTGGTCTCCTTTGGTCACCTTTAGGGACTAAAAATTGGCTTCAAATATGCAAAACACTAGCTTGCTATTATATTTTAGGAGTTAGGATTAAAAGTCACGGTGCTATGTATGAAAAAGGTGAGTTTGAGATTTAACAATTTTAAAGTTAAAGAGTTCTTATCAGAATCTCAAATGTTTGGTCTTTTCGCTATTTTAGCAGGTCTTACGTTAATATTTGTTATTTTCTTGAAAGTGATTCGGATGTCTCCAGGGTCCGATCCTGTAGATGCTAATAAATCGGCCATTGAGGCTAAAATATCACCATAGATAAAGTTAGAAGCCATCTCATAAACTCCACTTCTTCGTTGCTGCGTCGTTGGCATACATTTGTATAGCCTACTCCTTACGCCTCGAGCTTGAGTTTAGGAGATATATTCTCTATCTGCGAGATTGCTTTTTACGAAGCTGCCACTGTTCTAGTGCGTATTTTCTCATATCCTCGATATTGTCAAATTCATCAACTATTTCTACGCCGAGCAGTGTTTCTACGGCATCCTCAAGAGTTACAAGTCCTGTGGTAACCCCATAATCATCAATGACTATGGCTAGATGAATTTTTTCTTTAATGAATAAATCCAGTGCTTGAGAGACGGTTAATCTTTCTGAAACCGTGTTGATAGGTGTTACGATCTCAGAGATTTTTTTATGATGTTGGTCATGAGACAAAGCTTCTAATATTTTATAACGGTGAGTGATGCCGATGATATTATCTAAATTATCTTGATAAACAGGAATACGCGAAAACCTAATAGGTTTATATTTTTTAGCGACTTCATGGACAGTTTGTGATCCTTCAAGAGCCATGAACACTGATCTGGGCGTCATGATATCCGACACGTAAATATTATCTAACTTCATGAGGTTTGTGATGATTGTGGATTCTTTGGCTTTGAGAGTACCTTCCTCAACACCAATTTCTGCAGATTTTATCATTTCATCGCGCGTGACATCTGGCTCTTCATCTTCTGTTGTTAAAAGCTTAGAAACGCCTTCAGAAAGTTTCACGAAAGGGTAAAGTGAGACAGTCATGATTTGCACACAATATGCAGTAAACATTGAAAGCGTTTTAGGATTATTTTTACCAATTGTTTTAGGAACAATTTCAGAAAAAATAAGGATCATTAAAGTTAGGAACACAGAAAAAAGTGTAACGTATTTATCGCCAAATTCTGTGTGAACTTCATATGCAATCCAAGCCGAACCTAAGGTGTGAGAAATTGTATTTAAAGTTAAAATCGCAGAAATCGATCGGTCCATGTTATCAACAACATGTTTAAGGATTTTTCCTGATTTAGGACGTTGCTCAACAGCGACTTCGACATAAGCTGATGATAAAGAAAGTAAAACAGCTTCACATAACGAACAAATAAATGAAATGGAAAGAATAAGTAAAAACGCGATAAGTATCGTAATCATAGATCCATTTATGCTAGCACTATTTTGATTTTAAAGTAATGACCAAACTTATTATATAGATCTACGTTAGGGGTATTCTATACATAAAATGATACATAATATTTGTTTTAATTTTTAACATTGCTCTTAATTTAGGCTCTATTAGCTGAAATCACATTTACGCAAAATGATTTAAATGGTTCTTTTTAGGAAATAAAAAAAGCCTAGGTTTTTAAACCTAGGCTTTTTAAGTTATTTTAATAACTTAAAGAACTATTTGTTTTCAGCAGCACGTTTTGCAGCGTACTTCTTAGCAAGTTCTTCTTGTACGTTTCTTGGAACAGCTTGGTACTTCGCAAATTCCATAGAGAATTCGCCTTTACCTTTAGTTGCAGAACGTAAGTCAGTTGAGTAACCAAACATTTCTGTTAATGGTACTTCTGCCTCGATCGTTACATTACCCTCGATAGTTGTTGTACCAACGATAACACCACGACGTTGATTGATCTGACCAGAAGCCGCACCTTGATACTCTTCAGGAACTGTAGTTTCAAGTTTCATGATAGGCTCAAGAACAGTAGGTTTAGCTTTTTGGTAAACTTCACGCATCGCTGCCATAGCTGCAATTTTGAAGGCCATGTATGATGAATCGACATCATGGTAAGCACCGTCCGTTAAATCAACATCAACACCGACAATCGGGAATCCTATTAAAGGACCTTTAGCGCATTGCTCACGGAAACCTTCTTCAACAGCTGGGATGAATTCTTTAGGAATACGACCACCCACAATTTTATTGTTGAACTTGAACACTGAACCATCTTCTTGAGCTTCAAGTGGACGGATCGCGCCAACGATTTTCGCGAATTGACCAGAACCACCCGTTTGCTTTTTGTGAGTGTATTCATAAGCAGCTTCAGCGCCGATAGTTTCACGGTAAGCAACCTGAGGTTGACCAACAGTCACTTCACAGTTGAATTCACGTTTCATACGCTCAATATAGATCTCTAAGTGTAGCTCGCCCATACCGGAGATGATTGTTTCGTTAGATTCTTCATCACGGTGTACGCGGAATGTAGGATCTTCCTTACGGAATTTTTGTAAAGCTTTAGAAAAGTTATTTACGCCTTCTTTTGACTTAGGAGCAATAGCTAAGCTGATAACTGAATCGGGAACGTGCATTGATTGCATTGAGGCTTGGATTCTGTCATCACAGAATGTATCACCCGAAGCACAATCAATACCGAACATAGCTACGATATCACCAGCGTAAGCAACATCAGTGTCTTCCATTTTATCAGCATGCATACGAACAACACGAGGAACCTTAACAGATTTTTTGTTCGTTTGATTGATAATGAAATCACCTTTTCTCAAAGTACCTTGGTAAACGCGCATATAAGTTAACTGTCCGAAAGGAGTTTCTTGAAGCTTAAATGCTAATGCTACAAGTGGAGCATCATTGTCAGGCTTAAGAGGGAACTTTTCTTCGTTTTTAGTTAAATCTAAAGCGTTTTCAATTTTTTCAGATGGGTTTGGTAAGTAATAAGTTACGCCATCTAATAAGTGTTGAACGTTTTTATTTTTAAATGCAGAACCGCAGAATACTGGAACCAGCTTCAAGCTGATAACACCTTTACGGATAGCAGCTTTGATTTCATCAACAGTCGGTTCTTCTTCCATTAAAAATTTTTCAGCAATACCGTCATCAACGTCAGCTAATTTACCAATAAGCTCTTGGCGATATTTTTTAGCATCGTCAATCATGTCAGCTGGAACTGGGATCTCAGTGATGATCTCTCCATCTTCGCCTTCATTTTTATAAGCTTTCATAGTCACTAAATCAACGATACCAATGTGTTTATCTTCTAAACCAATTGGGATATTGGCCATAACAGCATTAAGACGTAATTTTTCAATTAAAGCATCTTTAACACGGAATGGGTTTGCGCCTTGACGGTCAAGTTTATTAACGAACGCTAAACGAGGTACATTGTAACGCTTCATTTGACGGTCAACAGTAATAGATTGAGATTGTACGCCGGCAACTCCGCAAAGAACTAGAACTGCGCCATCTAATACGCGAAGCGAACGCTCAACCTCAACTGTGAAGTCAACGTGCCCAGGTGTATCGATTAAGTTAATTGTATGATCTTTCCAGTGAACTTGCGTTGCAGCTGATTGGATTGTGATCCCTTTTTCTCTCTCTAGATCCATCGAATCCATTGTTGCACCAACACCATCTTTACCTTTTACATCGTGAATTTCATGAATTCTGCCGCCGTAAAAAAGGATACGCTCAGAAAGAGTTGTCTTTCCAGAGTCGATATGTGCCGAAATACCGATATTACGGACTTTTTGGATATCCCACTTCTTTGACATTTTTAACCTCGTTTTGTGTGCAGCCACCATGGCAGCACGGGGTTTATATTGTTGTTTTAATTTAACAAAACATACGGTGTACCATTTTTTTTATACGGTGGCAAACCTTCATCATTCAGTTCTGGCAAGTTAACGGTCGAGAAATGATTTTCTTAGCTTAATATTTGCGCATTTTTAGCGTAAAAATATTTGTCAGCACATTTTTCAGTATTTTGGTGTTCTTGGAGGGAAAAATGCTTTTTTCATGACCAAATGAGTGTAAAGCAGTATCAAGGTTTAGGCTTTGCAGCCAGTAAAGGATCAAAACAGAAGTTATGATAAAGCGAGCATCTGATACAATTGGTTTAATGTTTATTAATCTTGCGCTGATAGGCGCTACTTTATTTATAAATCCATCAAAAGCCCATGCTGAAAAATCCTGTGTTAGAAAAATCAACAATTCAAGTGTGAGTTTGCGTTCACAAAATATAAATGTAAATATTCGAAATATTTATAATGAAGAAACTTTGAATTGTAGTGACGATGAAGTTTCCAATATGAATATGCAAACTCTATCTGATATTCAAAAGGAGATTCCTTTAAAAACTCAGAACCGAGCTCAAAACATTTCTTTGGAGCAATTGAATCAATTATTTCATGTTATTAAAAATCATCCCATTGTTTCACCTGATATCACTAAATATGAACGTGGATTGTTTAAGAATGAATTAGGATATTGTTTTGGTAGAGCCACTTATGCTCATTTAGTTTTATTAAAAATGGGATTGCAAAAAGAGTCTATTCAAAAAATATGGGCAGTTGGCAGCATAAAAGATGATAAACATGGCGTATGGCAGTTTCATGTGGCCACTATGGCTTATACAAAATACGGTTGGGTTGTATTAGATCTTAATACAAGTAAAGTGATGACAATCACTGATTGGGTAACCTTATACAGAGGTAGAGATTTAACAGGTAAAATTCGATTTTATAACACTGATCCGAGCAAGTTTGGTTTAGATATGGGTAAATATAATCCTACAAATTTAGGGTTAAACTTAGATTCACATCATGATTGGTATAAAAATTATTTTAGAGATATGATGATTTCTCTACGTGAGGAAAATCTTGAAGATCAAGGTTTGCACCAGATTAATTAGTAAAAATAATCTTTCACAAGAAATTTGTAATAATGCTAGAGTATTTAAAGTATAATTTAATAGCCAAAAAGGCTATGTATTTGTAAGATTTAATTATGTCATTATATACAATGCTAAAAAAGTATTTTGGGTTTGAACAATTTCGTGGAGTGCAGGAAGAGGTTCTTCAGAGATTGATCGAAAAAAAATCTACGTTAGCCCTAATGCCTACAGGTACAGGTAAGAGTTTGTGCTATCAAATGATGGCACATTTGCAAAGAGAAAGTGAGTTAGTTCTTGTCGTTTCACCTTTGATTGCATTGATGCAAAATCAAGTTCAAAAAGCACACGAAGTTGGACTTAAGGCAGCTTTTATCAATTCATCACTTAATCGTGAAGAAAAGGAAAACAGACTAAAGCATCTTGAAAACAAAGAATACAATATTTTATTTGTAACTCCGGAACGTTTTAAAAAATCTGATTTTATAAAGGCAATTCAGAAAGTTAAAATTTCTTTGTTTGTTGTTGATGAAGCTCATTGTGTGAGTTTATGGGGGCATGATTTTAGACCTGACTACGCTAAGCTTGGTGGTGTAATTAAAAGTCTCGGGGGCCCGACAGTTTTAGCCTTAACAGCTACGGCAACGTCAAGTGTGCAAAAAGAAATATGTGATTCTCTTAACCTTAAATATGACCAAGATATTATAACAAGTGGTATTCAAAGGCCCGAGTTAAATTTAAGAGTTCATGATATATATGGCGAGAGTGAAAAGTTTGAAGGTCTATACAATATTATAATGGAACATAAAAATCAGTGCGGCATAATTTATTTTTCACTTATACAAACTCTAGAAAATTTTGGTAGATATTTACAATCGAAACAGATTAACTTTTTTAAATATCATGGAGATCTTGTTGCATCCCAAAGAAGGCAACAGCAAAATCAGTTTTTGCGGGCAAACCATGGCGTTATGTTAGCAACGCCCGCATTTGGATTAGGTATAGATAAATCAAATATTCGTTATATTTGTCATGCGGAAATGCCTTCAACGTTAGAGGCTTATTATCAAGAAATTGGACGTGCTGGGCGTGATAAAAGCGACGCCTATGCTCATTTGTTTTATGACGAAGACGATGTAAGTATACAGATGCAGTTTTTAGAGTGGGCGTATCCTGAAAAGAATTTTATTGTTAAAGTTTACGATCTGATCAATAAAAATTTTGAGCGTGTGTCTCAAGAAGGATTTGATTTTTTACGCGAACAAATGTCATTTAAAAACAAAAGGGATTACCGCGTGCAGTCCGCCGTGAGTATTCTGACTCGTTGGGGATGTCTTGAAGAGGTCGATACTTTGTTTGGTTACAAACCTGTCATGGAGCCGAAAGAAGAATTTTTTACTGAAGAAAATCAAGAAGTTCTAAAAAAAGAACATCAAAAGAATAAATTATTAATTATTCTTCAATGTGTTAAAAAAGATCACGATTGCAGGATGAAAAGAATTTATCATTATTTTGGCTATGCAGAAGCAACTGATTGTGGGAAGTGCGATGTCTGTATTAAATGATTTTCCAAACCCTCGCAACGCGGAAATCATTGACGGCGTCATTGCCGTAGGAGGTCTGCTTGACGGCCCTAATTTAGAAGTGGCTTACGCAAAAGGAATTTTCCCTTGGCCCCATGACGGATATCCTTTGTTATGGTTTTGCCCTGATGAACGAGGTGTTTTAGATTTTTCAGAGCTGCATATTTCTAAAAGCATGCAAAAATGGATACGCCGCCATAAAGATTTGATTAAAATAACTGTGAATGAATCTTTTG
>JBKBTW010000059.1:0-12956 GCA_046291245.1 Pseudobdellovibrio sp.
CTGACCTGCAAAAGCTTCATGAATTTCAAAATAATCAAAATCATTAAATGTTAAATTATTACGGGTTAATAACTGAGAAACTGCCTTTGTTGGGGCCATTAATAAACCTGCTCCATGCACAAAATCAACTGCTGCCACTTGCACATCAACTATTTTAGCCATTGGTTTTAGGCCAAATTTATTTGCTCCTATTTCATTGCCAATAAGAACACACGCAGCCCCGTCCGTTAAGGGCGAGCTGTTCCCAGCTGTTAATGTTCCTGCTACTGGATCGAAGGCAGGTTTTAGTTTTGCTAATTTTTCTAAAGTTGTGTCTCCACGTAAAGTTGCATCTTTAGAAACTCCATTAAAAGGCACGACTAAATCATTAAAAAAACCTTCACTATAAGCTTTTGCCCCATGCAAGTGACTTGCTAAAGCAATTTCGTCTTGAGCTTCACGCGAAATTTTCCACTCTTTAACCATAAGCTCACAATGCTCACCCATGGACTTTAACGTCCTTGGTTCTGTTACAGATGCCGCTTTTGGTTTTAAACTAGAAATCGAAAATCCACTTAAAGCTTTTACGCGATCACCAAATGTTCGCGCTCTATTTAAATTCATCAAAACTTTGCGAAAGCTATCTGAGACTTCAATTGGAAAATCACTGTTTGTATCAACTCCACCAGCAATACCAATATTAATTGACCCCATGTGTGCCTTCATAGCGATTTGCCATATTGTATCTAAACTTGTTCCACAGGCACGTTGTACATTATAAGCTGGGGATTCGGGATGCAAAGCTGTTTCTAAGACACACTCTCGAGCTAAATTCCAATCTGAAGAACTATTCATTAAACAGCCCAATGCTGTGTCATCTATCAGTTTTTCTTGAAGTTTGTTTTTTTCGATTAAATCATTTAATGCTGCCACCATTAACTGTTTTCGCGTGACTTCAGCATAAACTGTTTGGCTTTTTGCAAATGGAATGCGGGATGCACTTAAGATATAGGCTTGTTGGTTATTTGATTTCATAATTATGACCACCTTTTGATAATTAATTTTCTCAAAAGGTAGTCATATCGTCAATTTTATAGAGGCTATCTAGAGAGCAACAAGACCTTCTTAAAAAATGACCCGTGATTTTAGTAACACCTTATTAGAGCTTCCGCTTTAACAAAACACTGATCATTTTCAGTAAGAGTCTTAATGACCCATGAAGAACGAAGCACGTAATTAGAACCACACATTTTCTGAGCTTGTCTATGTGCGGCGTTAATAGCTTGAGTCTCTGCAAATTTAGGATCGTCCGAACTGCATTGAGCTAATCCGCTAATACTTTGTTTTGAACAACCCTCCACGCACCCATTGTGCGGATTACATGAGTTAATAGGACATAATCTAGCTGCAAAAACAGATGTAGACGCCATAAAAGCAAATACTATAGTCATTAATAATTTCATAAAACTCCTCTTTAATTAAAAATAAATTAACTTTAATTGACCTTTTAAGTAAAAATAATTATTAAAAAGGTCATAAATTGACCCTAAATTGAGGAAAAAAGCTATGGATTATGAATGTAAAAAAATTCAAAAAACTATCAAAACACTCATGAAATCTAAAAAGGTAACTTACGAAGATTTAGCCTTAAACCTCAAGATCTCTCCAGCCACAGTCAAAAGAAGATTAAACGGAGAGGATTTAACTTTACAACAATTAAAAGATTTGGCTCATGCTTTATCCACGTCATTTTACGAAGTCATTGAACTCTCTAAACAAGTCAAACGAGAACCACACTTATTTACTGTAGAACAAGAAAAGTTTTTAGCTGCCGACTTCAAACACAAAATGTTATTTCGTCATATTTTAGGAGGTGAAAAATTTAATACTCTTAAAACATTACTTAAAGTTTCAGAAAAGGATTTACGCACTTTAGCGCGCGAGTTGGAAAAAGTGGGTTTAGCTAAACTTCTCCCTAAGGATCGTTTTATACCTTTAGTTCACTATCCTTTTCGCTGGCAACCCAATGGAGCTTTACAAAAAGTCTATGGTAACCTTATTTTAAAAAATATCTTTTCACATATCGAGAATGATCTAGGGACTTCAGGCTTAAATAAAAAATTTGAACTTCTTTTAAGTGAAGAATCCTATAAAAAATTTTGTGATGATATTCAAACTATCTATGCTAAATATCTTAATCTATCTGAAATTCATATGGAAACCCAGCCGGATCTAACACGAGTGGTTTCTGGACTACTCTATATAGATCGCTTTTCAGTTTGGGAAACGCATCAGTCTAAAATCATCTGATACAAATTTAAAACATGAATTGTAATCCCAGCAATTTTGAAAAACTGGTTAAGTCTGAGTTAACGTTACCTTTGGTTAATCCCTACTCTACATTATGATTCATTGATTTGTAGTTTAGCGGATTAGACCTAACGACATTTAATGTCGGCTTAAAAATAAAATTTGTTCATATTAATTTATTCTAGACTTTATATCTTCAATTACAAGTAGACCTAGATTTAAAAAATCGGCTAAAAATATTTATTCATCTTGTCTGTTCTCTACTAAGACAAGATGATAATCTTAAAAGCATAAAGATTTCGTCAAAATAATGTTTCAAAATCATACACCTATTTTAACTTGTTTAAGTTTCCTCAACTTTAGTTTGAATCTTAATAAACGCTAACCGATACAATTTATATGAATCTCTTATTAAAAGTTTATACATTAGCTTATTTATCTCTATTGACTTCTAATGTCTCTGCATCGGAAATATATGGTCAATACAAAAATGTAGACGAAATTCCAAAACTAGTGATTGAAGTAACTCGCAGAGTGAAGTCTGTTAGCACTCTCAATACAAACAAAGATTGCGCTGAAACTTTAAATAGATCAAAGTCCGTTAATAACAATACTGTACAAGCTCCCATTAAAATACCAACTCTACCAAATGAATCTATAAATTCTGAAGTCCCGCACACTGCATCTATAACTAACTCAAATGTCACCCCAAGCAAGACTACAGGGCAAAAATTAAATTTAAACATAAATTGCCGTTATCCAGGTGTTGAAACAGCCACTTTTGGTGGTAGATTAAACTTAAATATTGATAAGGGTGTTGTGCGGCAATTTTCAGCCTCTGCTAATGGCTGCAATTTAAATCTTAAAGATTTTCGACAAGCTTCGCGTAACGATGAGGCTATAACAATGAAAAATTCAAAAGGCTGTACAGTATCACTTTATAAAAGTCTACGTTCAAATAGAGTGTTTAATGGTTCATACACATTCTCAGTAGATAACTGTTCTTCAACATGTGGAAGCTCTATAACTTCCTTATTCTGGCAAGCTGAAATCAATCCGAGTTCAAATTCTTGCGAATAATTTTATTCTTCGTATTATTTTAGCGGTATATCACTTAAATGATGAGTAGATCAGGAAACAATCTACCCATCCCAAGGATTACGTGACTAAAATGGATTATTCAATCAGTTCTATATTTTTTTACCTTACCAGTTACTTTTTGCTGTATTCGATTGAATCTTCATACTCTGCTCAAGTAACTGATGATTTAAAATACTCTCATTAGCCTAATAATTTAAGAGCCAATTGAGATTGTGTGTTAGCTTGTCCCAATACCGCAGTCGCTGCTTGCATTAAAACTGTATTTTTAGCTAACTGAGTTGACTCTTCAGCTATATCCGCATCACGAATACGTGAGTTAGCTGCTGAGTAGTTTTCTTCGAACGTAGCTAAGTTTTCCGAAGTAGATTGCAATCTATTTTGAAAAGCACCTAGATTCGCTCTCATAGAGTTCACGCTGTTTATCGCAAAATCTATTTTCGCTAAACTTTCTTGAGCTGAAAGTTTTGTTTGAACATTTGCATCCATCAACTGTAATGAGTCCAATGTTGCATTTGTTTCATTACTTTTAAAACTAATTCTATCATTTTGTGCATTATTTTGCGTTCCTACTTGAATATCAAGTACACCACCAGATCCATCTAATAAAGATGTTCCATTGAATTTTGTACTCTCAGACACACGTCTGATTTCTTCTTTCAATTGTTGATACTCAATATTAGTTAAATTTCTTTCATTATCACTAATAGTGTCAGATGCAGCTTGAACACCCAACTCACGAAGACGAATCAACATATTTGACATTTCACTCAAGCCACCTTCAGCAACTTGAACCAGAGAAATACCGTCGTTCGCATTTCTATTAGCTTGTTTTAAACCTCTGATTTGCGCTCTTAAAGTTTCAGAGATCGCTAAACCAGCCGCATCATCAGATGCTTGATTGATCCTGTAACCTGACGACAATCTAGCCATCGAAGTTTTTTGTTGATTGCTCAACCCGTACAAATTTTTTCCTGCATTCATTGCTGCAACATTTGTTGCTATACGTAATCCCATTTTATCCTCCTTGTAATGTATTCATCCGTGAATGTCCTTTCCTTGGTATTGAACAGAATCCTTCCCGTTCAAGTTTAAAAAATAATCCTTGTCTTCTTTTAAACTAACTCCATCATTGAGTTAATTTACAAATTATAAAAACATATTCATATTCATATTCATATTCATATTCACTGGCACTAAGCTTTCAAATTAACTTTACCCTGTGCTGATTAAAAACTATCAATAAAATTAATCAGCACCTTTCAGTCCCACAACCTCAAAAGCACAACATGTGAAACTCCATGCAAAAATTAATACTGCATGCTATTAGCCTTTATTTAACAACGACAAAGCTAATTGTGGTTGTTGATTGGCTTGTGTCAAAACCGAAGTTCCTGCTTGCAATAATATTGATTGCTTAGCTAACTCACTGCTTTCGTCTGCGATATCCGCATCACGTATACGAGAGTTTGCCGCAGCTAAATTCTCCAAATTTGTTTGCAAACTTTCTACTGTCGTATTCAATCTATTTTGTATCGCACCAAAATTAGCACGTAATCTATTGACCGAATTAATTGCATTATCAATAACTCCCAAAGAATTTTGTGCAGACACCTTATCTAAAACATTTGTCATATCAATGCCTAGGGCCATGGCCGTGGCATCAGACTCAGCTGTGTTCACAGAAATACGATCAAACTCTTGAGAGTTTCTAACTCCAACTTGAAAATCTAAAAATCCACCCACTCCCGATAACAAAGGAGTTCCATTAAATTCTGTACTCCCCGCGACTCTGTCTATCTCTTCCAGAAGTTGAGAGTACTCCACATTAGCTAAAGCTCTTTCGCGGTCACCTATAGTATCAGAGGCAGCTTGAACTCCTAATTCACGTAATCTAATCAACATATTACCAACTTCACTCAAAGATCCTTCTGCTGTTTGGATCATCGAAATTCCATCTTGAGCATTTCTATTGGCTTGCTTTAAACCTCTAATTTGAGCGCGCATATTTTCTGAGATCGCCAAACCCGCGGCATCGTCAGATGCTTTGTTGATTCTGCTTCCAGATGATAATCTTGCCATCGCTCTATCCATACCTGTTTTAGTTCCCCATAAAGCTCGTTGAGCATTTAAAGCTGTAACATTTGTACCAATTCTTAATCCCATAACTTCCTCCATGAAGTTGTCTCTCTTTAAGCATCTATGAAACTTTCTGTCTCATTTTGTCTTATAGTGAGGCGGTCTATTTTGAGATTTCATCCTTAAAACCTCAGAATCGTCTTACTCTTATACACTTTTTCGGCTCATCTTGAGAAAACTTGAGGCTTTTGTATCAATAAAGATCATTTCTGGACTTAAGCACTGTCTCAAATCAAATTAAACAAGCCTTGATGAATTTACAGGACCTATTTAGGATTCCATGGGCCCTACAGCTCAAAATTTCATATGACAGACATTAAACTCCATCCATATGTTATTTTCAGTTTTTAATGGACTGTATGCTAAATTATGAGTACTTTCCACCTATTATGGAAATTAGAGATCCCATTCACGGCAGTATTTATCTCTCTGATGGCGAAGAAGCCATCATTGAATCTGTAGAGTTCCAACGCTTACGCGAAATTAAACAACTTGGATTTTCAGAGTTTAGTTTTCCAGGAGCAACACATAATCGATTTCTCCACTCAATCGGCGTAAGTCATGTCGCTGGTTTAGTTTTTGATAGCATCTTCAGAGCATATCCATTTCACAAAGCAAGCAACAAAGTGCGCTTTCGTCAAATGGTAAAACTCGCGGCTTTATTACATGATGTGGGACACGGACCTCTAAGTCATACAACAGAACAAGTTATGCCTGATCTTGAAAAACTCAATATTAAAATTTATCAAGATCAAGGAGTAAACCAAAAAAGACAGGCTAATCACGAAGATTATACGATTAAATTTATTACTGATTCAAATATTTCTGAAATTATTCGTAAATACTTTCAAGGTATTGAACCTGAACATATCGCCTGTCTTATCGATAAAGAACTTAACTGTGATGATGATGTTTTAAAAGATGGTTCAATTAATTTTCGTCCTCTACTAAGTCAAATTGTAAGTTCTGAACTAGATGCAGATCGTATGGATTATCTTGAAAGAGACTCCTATTTTTGTGGAATTAACTACGGAAAAATTGATAGAGATTGGCTTATTCAAAATCTTACTTTAACCCTACAAGATCAAAAAGCTTATCTTGCCTTAAATCGTCGAGCTTTATATGCTTTTGATGATTTTCTAGTATCACGTCATCATATGCATTTAATGGTCTACTTTCATCACAAGAGTATTATTTACGAAGAAATGTTGAATCTTTATTTAGGATCGCCAGACGCAGCTTTTAAAATACCACCAGCGTTACAAGACTATATTCCGTACACTGATTACAAGCTTTATGAACACTTAGATACAGTAAAAAATGAGTGGGCCCAAAGAATTGCTCAACGTAAACCTTACAGAGTTGCTATTGAACTTCATAATCAAGATATTGAACGTTCTGAAAATATCATTAAGCTCTTTACAGACCAGAATATTCACTCCATCTGGGCCAGCTCTAAAGCTCGCTTATCGAAATATCATGCGACGACATCAGATAATGACATAAAAATTTACGTTATAGATCAGTACGATAAATGGGATAAACCATCGCCAATTAATCATGCCACACAAATTTTTCAAAAATATGAAGGCGCACGTGTTATTGATCGTATTTATGTCGCACCTGAAAAATTTGATCTCGCAAAAAAAATTCTTAGCGAAGAAAAATATTAACCACTATCTCTTAAGTCTCAAATCGCGGTACAACAAATTTGTGTTTACATTTCAGTAATGCAATCACATATTTTCTTACCTATACTTCTTACCATGCATATCCTAATTTAGCTGCATAGGCGCTTTGACCTTCACGATCAGAACGCTCCCACTTAATATTTATGTAGCTGTACTCGAGAGCCCACACAAATCCTTTACCATGAGAGGCCAAACCAATCGAGTAGTACTGATGCTTTCCCTTATCTTGATAATCGCCAAAACTTCCATGATTATTACTGACTTTAGTAGAAACTTTGTGTGCTTCACGTAAATAAGAAAAATAAGGAACAAATTTTTCCAACTTGTATCCAAAACTTACTCCACCTTGCAGGGTTTTAATATCCGATGTTGCACTAGAACGTGACCCACTCGCCTCATCAGTTGTTGTATCTGATTTAGAGCCACCAGCTATCTGAACAGCCGCTACCCAATTCTGAGGTGCAGAGTTATGATTTAAAAACTGATATCTCAAACCTAACAAAGCATTGTCCATATAAAAATCCAATCCATTTAAAACTGATAAACTAAAGTCTAATCCTAAATTATTGAAATAGAGAAAATCACCTATTTCAACATCTTCATTGATCTTTACATCTCTTCGAACTGGTGGATTTGCACTCATATCATTAACTACAGTAATCTTAGTGACTGAACTTCCTACTAAAGCTATATGGCCATCCCATTGTTTATCAGCGGTGATTGGAACGGCAAAGTGTGATGCTCTAAAATCTAACGTATGAGAACAGCTGCTAAAGAAAATTCCTACAATTAAAAAACTCAAAAGCTTCATGATTTCCTCACCTAAATCACATTTAAAAAATAATCTTTAAACTGACTCGATCACCATAGCTATACCTTGACCGCCACCAATACACGCGGTACCAAGTGCATATTTACCAGAGCGACGCTTAAGTTCATATGCTAGTAAATTCATAATACGAGTTCCTGATGCTCCTAAAGGATGCCCTACAGCTATAGCCCCGCCATTGACATTAGTTTTTTCACGGTTGAGTTTTAATTCTTTTTCTACAGATAAATATTGTGCAGCAAAGGCTTCATTCACTTCGACTAGATCCATCTGATCTAACGCTAAACCCGCACGCTCTAAAGCTTTACGTGACGCTGGCGCTGGTCCTATTCCCATGATTTTAGGATCACACCCAACACTTGCCCAGGAAACGACTCTTGCGAGTGGTTTTAATCCATGCTCTTTTACAAATGACTCGCTCGCAATCAAAGAGCATGCTGCTCCATCCACCACGCCAGAAGCTGTCGCTGCTGTGACCAAACCATCTTTTTTAAATAATGCTTTCATGGCAGAAATTTTTTCCAACGTAGCATCAGGTTTAGGATGCTCGTCTTTATCAACGATGACTTCGCCTTTTTTAGTCGTTATTTTATAAGGCGTTATCTCATCTTTGAAATAACCAGCATCAAATGCTTTTTTGCATTTAGCTTGAGTTAAAATCGAATACTCATCACATTGGGCACGCGTTATGCCGTACATCTCTCCTAAGTTTTCAGCCGTGATGGCCATAGGAATTCCCGCATAAGCATCTGTCAATGCGGATGTCATATAATCTTCTAATTCAAAATTACCCATCCGCATTCCATCAAAACGCACTTTGCGAGCGACATAAGGAATTTGTGACATCTGCTCTACGCCCCCGGCTAGGATACACTGGGCTTGATTTGTTAAAATCATTTCGGCTGCATTTGCAATTGATTGAAAACCCGAACCACATAAACGATTTATGATATACGCTCCACGATCTTGTGGTACACCCATCTTCAAACCCACGTGACGGGCTAAGTAAGGAGCATCAGCTCCGCTCTGCACAACATTACCTAGGATAACATGATCTATCAGATCAGGTTTTACACCTGCTTGAGCTAAAGTGGCTTGACCTGCGGCCACCGTCAAATCTGTTGCTGATATATCTTTTAAACTTCCGCCAAAAGATCCAAATGCTGTTCTTTTACCTGAGACTAAATATATTTTTTCCATGTGGATATTATGCTCTCACAATCTACATGACCACAAGATTTTAACTTAGGGGCAAAAACGATTTAACACGCACTGCTCCCATAAGTGCTAAAAATCCACATTAAATTATTTTAAATAATCGCCTATCTTATAGATGTTTTGAGGGTTTTTTGTAAATTTTGAGGCACATCAAGATTATCAAAAACGATTCCAATAGAACGTTGGATACTGAATTTACTTAGGACAATTTGATTTTTTAATAAAACATTCTTAAATTGTACTATCTTTCTGTTCATAAGATCTAGCGCTGATTTAACATCTATCGCAGATCCACTTTGAATCCTTTTTATTAAATCTCCTCTGGATTTTTGCAGACCTTCTAAATTCTTCACCTGTAAGGAGTATACGCTCATGAAATTTCTAAACTTAGTATTCTTTATTTAAATTGTATTAAACTTCTTCTATAGCAGCATCTTTTTCTCTTATAGCAGCTTTTAAATTTTTTTCAGACGCCCTGTTAGCAGCCCTCATGCCTGCATTTAAATTATAAGATACAGAAACTCCGACATACCCACCTGCTGACGCGGTCTAAAATTAATCTTGTTGGCCATTTGACTTATTATAAGTCACGTTAAAGTCAATGCGTAGTTTGAACAATTAACCCTGTTCAGCCATGCGGTTATAACTTTCAGCTTTCATCGTGTGGCGCGCATACTGGTAATAAATAATGCAAGAGTAAAGCTAATGAATTTTCTAGAGCTTCGATTCGATTTCATATTACAAGTCCCATCTCAGCGATAATGCGGATTTTTGATCATCATTCGTTATCGTATGCGATATTATTAGGTTATTACCTTCTGTAATTTGCTCTACAATCTCAGCTTGCGTTTTAAAAGACTTCATATCAAAGTTGAGAACCGCTTTAACTAAACCTTTGTATTCAAGTTTTGCTAAAGCTTGCATAGCGAGAACCTTAAAACTCACCTTGTGTTGAACGTTTTCTTCGTCTGTATAATTAGCTTCTACATTTATTTTTTTCTCAACTGTTTCAGCTGCTCGAGCTACTGATGTTTCTTTAAGCGCAGAATTATTCCACATGTAGGAAAGACTTTTGTCTCCCATTTTCGATATAACGGCCTGTCCTTCTTCATCATTTTGCGAGGCCTCTGTAGGTCTGATAGTGTTTAAAAAATCAAGACTAACAAACTCATCTTGGACTTTATCTGGCAAAACCATTCTTTTTGTTTCTTTAAAATTTATATTTGTAAAATGAACTTCTGGGTCAACCGTCATATCAACGCATGGAATATTTCTTAACTCTTTAGCTTTAGCTTTTAAAGTAAAGGCTAAGACACACACCATGGCACAAATTAGAGACAGTATTGATTTTAAAAATATTGCTTTCATCTTATGAGGTTAATATTCAAATCAAAGGCCAAATTAAAACCTCTACACAAATATAGGCGTTATTAAACACTATTGGATTGTTTTAGGTGAAAGAGTGTAGATTGATCGTACAGCTGTCTATTGAACAGTTAACATATTTCAAAATGATACGCTTTTACAACTCACTCGTTATCTAGAATATAATTCGCCGGATTGACAGCTAAACCATTCACACGTACTTCATAGTGCAAATGTGGTCCTGTAGAGCGCCCCGTACTTCCAGTAGCTGAAATAACATCATATTTAGAAATTTTCTGTCCTACTTGCACAAAGATCTGCGAATTGTGAGCAAAGCGAGTCATCACGCCGTATCCATGGTCAATCGTTACAAGCTTACCAAACAGATCATCCCATCCTGCAAAACTCACAATCCCATCGGCAGGAGCACGCACTGGAGTCCCTGGAGGACATGCGATATCTAAGCCGGCATGCATTTTTTGACGACCATTTATAGGGTCAACACGATAACCAAAACGCGACCCAATTGGGCCTCGAGCAGGTTGTATACTCGGTGTAGCCGATAATAAGCTTTGCCTATCCGACAATAACTCCCACAGCTCAATCACAGATTGTTCTTTTAAATTTGAATCTTTAACCGCTTGATCAATTCTAATCACGAGCGTGGCATAATTTGATGTTGATTTTTCAGAAGCCACTTCACCCTTCATAGGATTAAGCGGAGTCTCTGTATCAATAACTGGATCATTTTGTTCCATCTCGCCAACTGTCATGTGAGACTCAGTAGCATCTTCTTCGGGTTTGGCGTTTTGCCCGAGAACTTGATTTGCCGGGAAGTTTAATTTTTCAGGACGATCTTTTAAATGAATGTCCGTAATAAGTTTTAATTTATTTGAAACATTGGTCACTCTATCCATGGCTGATTGCAAGGAATCAAGCTTAGCTTCTACAACTTGAAATTGATTCTTAAGTTCAATATTTTCTAGTTTTATTTTTTTATTTTCTAAAGATTGAGCCACCAAACCAAAGTAATCAATGAATCCCGCCATTAAAAAAACAACAAGCAAACCAATAAAAAAAAGTGAAATTTTAAAATAAGCAACAGGAAGACTAATTTTTTTAGTCTCTCCTTCAGAACTTGTTACAAAGTAAATTGTGATGTATTTTCTTTCACTCATGAGTTTGTCCGTTATGTTTCAATGAAATTCAACACAAGTACAGTTACATTGTCATCGCCGCCATGAGCCAGTGCCTGTTGAATAAACATTGGCACTGTTTTATCCATAGGGTTCTCGTTCAAAATTTTACAAATCAACTCGTCATTAACCATTCCAGTAAGACCATCTGAACAAAAAATTAAAGTGTCTCCTTGAGATATCTCGCGCTCAATAATATCCGGATAAACATCACGTTCAAAACCTACGCTACGGGTTATGACATTTTTAGCTATCGTGCTTCTAGCCTGTTGTTCTGTTAACAAGCCTAATCTAACTTGGTCATTAATTAAAGAGTGGTCTTCTGTTAATTGCCACACATAAGGCTTCCGATAAAAATAACATCGACTGTCTCCAACGTTTGCAACGTAAACTTTCGAGCCACGAATATACCCCATGACCATAGTTGTTCCCATACCGTTGAGATTAGGCTCTTGACTGGCTCTATCAAAAATACGATGCGAGGCTTGCTGATAGGCTTGATACAGAACTTCTTTTGGTGAAAATTGTTGAGCTTTTGGATGGGCCAAAACTTCTCTCACTGTTTCAACGGCCAAAGCAGACGCGACTTCGCCGCCCATATGGCCACCAACGCCATCTGCTACAATAAAAACACCTAATCTTTCATCTATTAAGAAAGAATCCTGATTACTCGATCTCTTGAGCCCTTTATCGGACAAACACCAACATTGATATCTCATTCCTATACAGTGTCTCTAGGATTATGAACTGAGTCAAATACAGCTGTGCCAAAAGGCGGTTAACTCATAGACGATTTAGGCTAGATTTTGGTCTAGTTCTAAAAAAACCAGACAAAAGGTTATCACCGAACCCTCAATTTCAAACGTCTTACCTCCGATAGTCTAGTAGGTACATTGCGAGCCACAACATAAATAAAACTATGTACCTTATAAAAGGGCGAGATGAAAACACAAAATAGATTCAACAAATTTTTAATCACATCTCTTATTCTGCATGCCGGAATACTTTTAGCCATACTTTTAATTCCAAAACTTGTACCCGAAAATGAACGTATTGAGGTTGTTCTCTTAGAAGATGCTCTTTTGCAGAATGAAGATTCAGTGGCTGAGATTGAGGATAATTTGGCAAAAC
>JBKBTW010000060.1:0-3842 GCA_046291245.1 Pseudobdellovibrio sp.
GAGTTGTATTGATCATTGCCTCAACTTGAGATTTGGAAAGTTTAGTTTTTTCAGATACAGCAGTCACGAGTTCAGATTTGTTCATTCAGTCCTCAATATAATTTATGTAAATAAAATATGTGTTATGAACCTAATAATCATGATTAAAACAGTCATCTTTTATTGCGTAACATTAAACATTTTCTTAACTTTAGTCCAAGAAATGCCGAAATGTAATACATGACTAGAAGTTATCAATATCTTTTTCTAAGTATTTTTTTGCTATTTGCATTGATGTCATTTTACATTTGTTTTGACATATATATTCAAGGGTCAGAGTTTGATAAAAAGCAGCTTCAGTTTTTGTCGAGAACACTCGAAAAAAAAGAGTTTGAGTTAGCGCTAGTTAAAGATGGGAAACATAATAATTCTAAATCGAGAGGTTTGGCCTCCGTTGATGATGTAGAGGTAGCGAATGACTTCTCTGATTATTACGTCACTCGATTAGTAGATTTAAAGAAAAAGAATAAAAATGTTGAAACCTTGGAAGTCCTAAATAAAATTAAAGAACAATCTACCGATGAAGAAATTCTTGCTCGTGCAGATTATGAAACAATACAAGTTATTTGTGGGTTGAGTTCAACTTTGGATGATAAGTGTTTGTCGGTATTAGATAATATGGTAAACCTTTACCCGCGTTCAGAGTGGACAGGGTTAGGTTTAGTCTGGCTTGCGAAAACATATGAAAAGTCAAAGCGATTTGAGGATGCTAAATCGGTTAAAAACATCTTAAAATCTGATTTTTCTTTTTCTCAAAATATTCAAAAGCAAATAGCAGATGAAGTTCTATCTGAAAAATTTTGAACTTAGAGTCAGTTAAGGTAAATATTTTTTATAAAACAAAAGAAATATCAAGTGTTTATAGTTAGAGTTTGAAAAACGACATCTATAAATAAGTTAACCAAAACGAAATCTAGATAGCTTCGCAAGTAAAGATTTAAAAACTCAATGATATAAGACGTCAAAATAGAAAATTATTTTTTCAGAGGACATTTGAGAAATATGCTTCTATACTTAAGAGTATGTTAGCAAATCGAAGAGCAAAAATAGTCGCAACAATTGGTCCATCAACTCAAGCCCCTGAGAATATCGAAAAAGCCATAATAGCTGGAATGAATGTCGCAAGACTTAATTTCAGTCATGGCACTCATGAGGAGCACTTGAAAGTTATTCAGGCAATTCGTGAAAAATCAAAAACGTTAAATGCGCCAGTGACTATTTTACAAGATTTGCAAGGTCCTAAGGTCAGAGTTGGACTTTTTGAAAAAGGATCAATTACTCTTGTGCAGGATCAGGTTGTGACAGTTACGATAGAAGACATTCTTGGAAAAGAAGGACTTATACCGAGTGACTTTAAAGAGTTGTGTTTAGCGGCAAAACCTGGGAATCGTATTTTAATAGATGATGGTTTAATTGAGCTTGAGGTTTTAAGAGTCGGTGAGAAAGCTTTGGAAGCTAAGGTTATTTATGGTGGTCTTTTGAAAAACCGTAAAGGTATGAACTTGCCAGGAGTTATGCTTCCAGTGGCAGCTATGACTGAGAAAGATTTAAAAGATCTGGAGTTTGGGTTAAAGCACGGAGTTGATTATATTGCCTTGAGTTTCGTGAGATTTGGAAAAGATATCAGACAGTTGCGTGAAATTATAGATCAACATAAATCACCGGCAAAAATAGTCGCTAAAATAGAAATGCTCGAGGCTCTGGAGAATTTAGAAGAAATTGTACGATTGAGTGATGTTGTTATGGTCGCCCGTGGTGATCTGGCGGTAGAGGTCGGACAGAGTCGATTACCGAGTTCTCAGAAAAAAATCATCTCTTTGTGTAATCAGCTCGGTAAAACAGTTATAACAGCTACACAAATGTTAGATTCAATGGTCGAAAATCCAAGGCCAACTCGTGCAGAAATAACCGATGTGGCTAATGCTGTTTTGGATGGAACTGATGCATTAATGCTTTCAGCAGAGAGTGCTAGCGGAAAATATCCTTTTAAAGCAATCAGAACAATGCACGAGATTATTCTAGAGGTTGAAAAAAATGAGGAAAATTATTATAAACTTTCATTAGAGAATGAACTTTTAAGTACGCCAGCGGCTATCGCAGCGAGTTCCGCATTGAGTGCTTTAAAGCTTAATGCCTCGGCCATTGTGTGTTTAACGACTTCAGGTAAGACAGCTCAAATTATTTCGAGCTTCCGTCCAAAAGCTCAGATCATAGCTATTACTACTGAGCTCGAGGTGCTACATCGTTTGGAAATTATTTGGGGTTTACAAACATTACTTTTGAAACCTTATGATTCTTTAAAAGATATCATCCATCAAGTTGAAAAGCTTTTAATTGAAAATGGTTTAGGCAAAACAGGTGATCGAATTATTTTAACTCTAGGGCAGCCTATTGCGGATAGAGGTAAAACGAATTCTTTACATGTTCATACTTTAGGTGGAGAGAACTTCAAAAAAGCTAACTCTGATATTTTACCACTTAGATACGCACCCGTAAAAGATATTTAATTTTTATCAAACTCGAGTCAGGTCTTTAAGGACTGAGTTCTTCAAAGGGTTTAATCATTGATTGTAACAGAGCCTTTAAGGCTTTTACTTTTAAGGGCTCTGTTGTTGCATGAACTTACTCGGTAGATAGTTAAAGTTTAAAACTGCATAGCTTTGCAGTCAGAAGCAATTGTCATTTTTCCTTCAGTCGCTTTAACCACGGCTTCAGGTGTTAGGTCAGGCGCGTACTCGCGTAATACAAAACCGTTTTCTGTGATGTCGATTACTCCATAATCAGAAACAATTTTTTTAATGCACTTAACGCCTGTTAAAGGCAGTGTGCATTGGGTGCGAAGTTTTGAGTTTCCGTCGCGGTCAGTGTGTTGCATAGCTACTATAACATTCTTAGCACCTGCAACTAAATCCATGGCTCCACCCATGCCTTTAACCATTTTTCCAGGCACCATCCAATTTGCAATGCTACCTTGCTCGTCAACTTCCATGGCACCTAACACAGTTAAATCAATATGCCCGCCGCGGATCATAGCAAAGCTATCTGCTGAACTAAAAAAACTTGCGCCCTTCATTGTTGTGATTGTTTGTTTTCCCGCATTGATGAGATCTGGATCTTCTTGTCCTTCTAAGGGGAATGGACCCATGCCTAAAAGACCATTTTCGCTTTGTAACATAACGGTTTTTGTGGTTGGAATAAAATTGGCAACTAGGGTCGGTATTCCAATTCCTAAATTAACAGTGTAGCCGTCTTCAACTTCTTGGGCAATTCTTTGAGCTATTTGTTCTTTTGTAAGTGGCATAATAATTCCTAATTCTTTCTTACAGTTCTTTGTTCAATACGTTTTTGATAATCTTTACCTTGAAAAATTCTTTGCACGTAAACACCAGGCGTATGAATTTGATCGGCATCAAGTTCACCAACTTCGACAAGTTCTTCAACCTCAGCCACTGTTATTTTACCGGCTGTCGCTATCATTGGGTTAAAATTACGTGCTGTTTTTTTAAAGATTAAATTTCCAAATTTATCGCCTTTCCAAGCTTTCACGAAAGCAAAATCACCAACAATTCCTTTTTCGAGCACATAATCGCGGCCATTGAATTGTCTGATTTCTTTTCCATCCGCTATTTTTGTGCCGACACCTGTGGGTGTGTAAAATGCGGGGATACCAGCACCGCCGGCACGCAATCTTTCAGCAAGGGTTCCTTGCGGACAAAATTCCAGTTCTAATTCTCCCGACATAAACTGCTTTTCAAAAGTTGCATTTTCACCGACATAACTTGAAAGCATTTTTTTAATTTGAC
>JBKBTW010000060.1:3852-12905 GCA_046291245.1 Pseudobdellovibrio sp.
AAAGCAATCCCAAACCGAAATCATCTACACCTGCGTTGTTACTCACGCAGGTTAGATTTTTTACTCCAGATTCTTTAAGAGCAGCAATGCAGTTTTCAGGTATTCCACATAAACCAAAACCACCCACTAAAAGTGTCATGTTATCTGTGACTCCTTTGATGGCTTCGGTTGCATTTTTATAAACTTTTGAAGACATTATTTGATATTCCTTAAATTAATTATATTTTTCAATGATTACGGATACAGCTTCGCCACCACCAATACAAAGTGTTGCTAAACCACGCTTGGCATTTCGCGAGTGTAAAGCATGTACCAGAGTTGTAAAAATACGAGCACCACTTGCTCCAATAGGATGTCCGATTGCAATAGCTCCACCGTTGACGTTGATTTTTTCCATCGGGATTTCCAATGATTTTTGAGCTGCCATTGTTACGTTAGCAAAAGCTTCGTTGATCTCAAAAAGATCGATATCGTTTACATTTAAAGAAGCAAGTTCTAATGATTTTTTGATAGCTCCTACAGGTGCAGTCGTAAAATATTTAGGTTCTTGAGCAAATGTCGCTTGTGATACTAACGAAGCAAGTGGTTTTAGACCACGCTTTTTGGCTTCTGATTCTGTCATGAGAACTAAAGCAGCAGCGCCATCATTTATTTTTGAAGCATTAGCTGCTGTAATAGTGCCATCTTTTTCAAAAGCGGGTTTTAAACCAGGCATTTTATCAAACATAGCCTTAGTTGGCTCTTCATCTATATTGACTGTTATCGAACCTTTTTTACCTTCAATGACAACATCAGCAATTTCGTTTTTAAAAGCACCTGCAGCAGCAGCGGCTTGGGCTTTTTTGTAAGACTCAATAGCGAATTGATCTTGAGCCTCGCGTGAAAAAGAAAATTCACGCGAGCAAATCTCAGCCGCATTTCCCATATGAAAATTATTGTAGGGGTCCCAAAGGCCATCTTTGATCATAGAGTCTATCATTTGAACTGAACCCATTCTGTAGCCTCCACGTGAATTTTCAAGTAAATGTGGGGCTAAAGACATATTCTCTTGTCCGCCTGCGATCGCAACTTTAGTGTGACCTAAGCGAAGAGAATCAGCAGCTAACATAACGGCTTTTAAACCAGAGCCACAGACTTTGTTGATAGTGAGGCAAGGTGTAGAGTGAGCAAGTCCTGCATAGAGGGCAGCTTGGCGAGCGGGGGCTTGGCCTACGCCAGCCGTTAGAACCTCACCCATAATGACTTCATCAATTTCTGTGTTTTTAACACCAGATTTTTCTAAGGCAGCTTTGATCGCGATAGCTCCAAGTTTAGGTGCTGGTAATGTAGAGAGTTGTCCTTGAAAACTTCCAACAGGTGTTCTTTGAGCTGATACGATAACAATTTTTTCCATAATGAGATTCTCCTTATAAGTTTCAATGAAGTAGGGGTAACCCTAAGCTTTGCAACTTTAACACGACTCTTAAAAAAGATTCAATTAAACCATTGACAGCTATGAGTTTATGTCGCAACGCTAGTTCGGTATGGCAAAAGAAAAAACAAAATCACAGTCTAAAAAACAAACAAAACCAGCAGCGAAAACAGTCTCTAAGCCTGTTAAATCAGCAAAAATTGTTGTCAAAGCGCAGCCAAAATCAAAAGTGGTCGCAAAAGCTACAGTTAAAGCTAAAGTTCAGGTTAAGTCGGCAAGTAAAACAGTTGTAAAATCTGCTCAAAAAGAAAGCGCAGTTAAAGCGATTGTTAAATCAGCTAAAAAAGAAGTAAAAACTATTATTAAAAAAGCTGAAGAAGTTGTGAAAAAAGTGACTGGAGATAAAGCTTCAGATAAAGCAACTAAGAAAAATGATGCTAAAATTGATAGCAAATCTGCTAAAGCAGTGGCTACAAAAGTAGAGCCTGTAAAGCCTGTAAAGCCTGTAAAAGTGGAAACTAAAACCACTAAAGCTAAACCTAAAAAAGTAGAAAAAAAAGAAACTGATGATCTAGATAACGATTTTTCTTTAGACGACGATTTTGGTGATTCAGAAATATCTGATTATGAAGAAGATCTAAAAAATGTTGAAGAGATGGATGAGGAAGACATCATCGATCTTGGAGAAGAAGAAGATGAAGACCATAAAGATGAAGAGATTTATTTAACTGATTCTGAAGGTCGTAGGCTTTGCCGCGTGCGTGATTGTGATCAGGTTGCAAATGTAGAGGGATACTGTCGTTATCACTATTTATTGCTTTGGAAAAAAATCCAAATCCGTAAATCTATTTTACAAGATGGAAAACTTGAAAAATATGTTGAGGATTTAACGGCTCGTTATCCAGATAAGTTTTTAGAGATGATTAAAAAAGATTTAAAATCTGATAAAGAGTTTTTAGCTGCAATTCAAGAACTAGAAATTGATGAATCAGGAATAAACGACATGGATAATAATGATGATGACTCTCAATCATTTGCTGATGAGATCAGAGGTATCGGTGAGGCTCCTAGTCTGGATGAAGACGGCGATTATTAGTTGGCTGATAGCGCATAATTAAAAATAAAAAAAGGTGTTGAACTAACAACACCTTTTTTATTTTATAACAATGGTTTAATCCTTAATTCATAACTATACTTCACAAATTTTTTGAGTATATCTGTGTCTATCTAATGTTATTAGCTTTAAGAAAGCTTTCAGTTTGGGTTTTTATGATCAAATAAGCCGAAAGGGGCCTCGTGCCTTATGGTATTGAAATGTTCTTTGTAATCATTGTGAGCGAAGCTAGTAAATACGTCTAAATCCCTAAAAATAGAGAATTATTTTTTCATAAGTTTTTCAGTTGTTATTCTGAGATTTTCAGCAAGGGTTTTCATAACAATTTTAACCCAGCTCGGAAGTTTATCCATTTGATCTAATAGATTTACGTAAGGTAAGACGACAACTACAGAGTCCTCTGAAGCCTTGATAGTCGCAGAGCGCGGCTTAAGATCAAACAAGGCCATTTCTCCTATGAGTTGGCCTTCTTTAGCTTCGCTGACCTTTATATCTTGGCCGTTGATTTTTTTTATAATCTCAAAACTTCCTGATTTTACAACGTACATATTGTCAGGAATTTCACCTTCATGAAAAAGGATAGTGTCTTTAGAAACGTCTCTTAATTCAGCCATAAACACATTTTTGCTGAATTATGGATTAATGTAAATCATCCTTTTTGTTTTTCTTAAACATTTGCGGTTCACTAGACATTTGTTCAGCGAATTCGTCAAACTCATCTTCAGTGATATCTAAAACATCTTCAGATTTTTCATCGTCAGAGTTTTTAACCATCGCTTCATCGTCAACGCCAAGGAGTTTGTTGGCTTCAGCCTCAAGATTTGGATTTTCAGTAGAGTGTTGAATCCAAACCTTTTTTTTGTCAAAAGTGATTTCAGTCCATACATATGGAAGTTCAATGTCTTGATCGTTTTCATAGTATTCAGCTACTAGGCTACCTAAGGCATCGACGGCAATTGAAATTTGTTCAAAAACCTGTTTATCTTCGCCGGCAGGAAGGTCAATTGAGGCTTCAAAGTTTAAATGCTTAAGTTCACCCTTATTATGTAGTCCAACGCGAAGGGTTATTTCTTTTTGGTAAATTCGGCCTTCTACATGTATGGTTGTGTTAGTTCCAAGCTCTTTAGCGAAATTTTGCATAAAAACTGATCTAATTTGATCAGTAAATTCGACAGGAAAAGGAGTCCACTTTTGGCTGATTTTATAACGTGGATTCATAGTACATCCTTTCTACAATTTTGTGACTATTGATTGACTGTAATAAAGGGGTTTTTTATATCTCGTAGGTTCTCGTTGCACAAGGAAATAAAGGGTCATTCTATGGAAACACATAATTCGGTCATAAATTCAGAAGAAAATACATCAGCGTCAATTCCGGAAATCTCTAAAAAATATTTTAACCAAGATATTGGGATGGGACGTGGTGTGTATGTATCGACATACGGTTGTCAGATGAATGTTAATGACACTGAGCGAATGTATTCATTGCTCGAGATGGCAAATTTTTCTCCTGTTCAAACTCCTGAAGAAGCTTCTTTGATAATTATCAATGCCTGTTCTGTGCGTGAAAAACCAGTTCATAAAGTCTACTCAGAAGTTGGAACGTTTAGAAAACTTAAAGAAAAAAATCCAAATTTAAAAATTGGAGTTGGTGGGTGTGTAGGTCAGCAAGAAAAAGACAACCTTATTAAAAACCAGCCGCTCATAGATTTCGTATTTGGTACTGATAACATCGATGCCTTACCGAATCTTGTTTCGCAGGTTTTTGAAGATACGAAAGCCAAAGTTGTTAATGCAAAATTTGAACATCGCGCACCTTACCATGTTGAAACTTTAGTGCGTAATCCAGGCGTATCAACTTTTGTGAATATCACAAAAGGATGTGATAATTTTTGCACTTTTTGTATTGTACCTTATACTCGTGGTCGCGAAAAATCTCGTCCTCTAGCACACATTTTAATGGATGTCCGAACACTCATTAATCGTGGTGTGAAGGAAGTTACTCTTTTAGGACAAAATGTTAACTCATACAAATCAGAAGAAGGTCATGATTTTGCTGATTTACTCAAAAAGGTAGCTCTTGAGACAGATATCGAACGTATTCGTTACACAACATCGCATCCTAAAGATTTCAATGAGAAGCTTATGCATGTAATGGCAGATCATCAAGATAAAATCTGTGAGTATGTGCACTTGCCATTTCAAAGCGGTAACAGCCGTATTTTAGAGCGCATGAACCGTGGATACACGCGCGAGCAGTATTTAGAGAAGATTGCTCAAATGAAAAAAATCATCCCTAATCTTGTGTTATCGACAGATATCATCGTGGGCTTTCCTGGAGAGACTGAGGAGGAGTTCAATGACACAGTGACTATGGTGGAAGAGGTTGGGTACGAAACTATTTTCGCATTTATGTACTCGCCTCGTCCTTTTACAAAAGCTGCAAAGTTTGAAGACCATATCGCGGAAGCTGTTAAAAATAGACGTTTAAATCATCTCTTTGATGTTCATGATAAATTAGCTTTTGAAATCGTGCAAAAGTATAAAGATCAGACACTTAATGTGTTAGTAGAAAGCGTAAATGAACAAGGAAAGGCTTTTGGGCGAAGCACACAGAATAAATCTGTTTATTTCTTAGGTGGAACGGATTTAATTGGTAAAACGGTACCAGTTAAAATTACGAATGCTACCCCAAATGTTTTACGTGGAGAGTTGCAACACTAATGAAAGCGGATTTTTTATTTCCTAAAGAACAGAATGATTTATTGAATTTTAACGATGAAGAGTTGGTTGAGTTAAAGGCATATGGATTGTCATTAACAAATGAACAATCGCGCCCTTTCTTAATTTTAAAAGATTCTTCGGGTGATTACACGTTACCTGTAGCCATTAGTCAAATTGAGGCTGGTGTAGCGATAACTCAAGCTAATCCGCACCAGCTAGCTTCAACACCTCATATCTTTTTGGAAAAATTAATTGAATCATTGGATATTAAAATTGAAAAGTGTGTTTTTGTTGAGATTTCAGGGCATCATCAGTTTGTCAGAATTTTTATGTCAGGACATCCTCGCTATCAGAGTCTTAAATTGCGTGCTGATGAGGCTATGAGTTTGTGTATTCATTTAAAGGTTCCATTTTATTCTACAAAATCTTTTATTCATAAATCTAAAGTCATGACTTCAAAGATACCATCTCAAGCGGAGAATGTCCTATTAGAGCAAATGGGCTTGAATCCTCGTAAAGAGTTGTTTCATTAAAAACTAAGTAAATGGCTCTGATGCTTTGGTTTGATTACATGAAAGAGAGAATCCGTGAAACATAATAGTTCTGATGAAGAAGTAAAACAGTATCTAGTTAAGGCTAGAAATAAAACTCCAATTTTAGGAGACGATATTTTTATTGCAGACAATGCGCGTATCATTGGTGACGTGACAATTGGTCACAAAAGTTCGATTTGGTATAATGTAACAATTCGTGGTGATGTTATGCCTATTACAATTGGTGAAGAGACAAATATCCAGGACGGTTCTGTATTGCATGGGACTTATGGTAAGTATGCGTGTGAAATTTCTGATCGTGTTACAATAGGCCACTCCGTTGTTTTACACGGGTGTAAGATTAATCAAAAATGCCTTATAGGTATGGGATCAATTGTGATGGATGGTGCTGAAATTGGCGCATATTCAGTGGTAGGTGCCGGAAGTCTAGTTACAGAAGGTAAAAAATTTGAACCTTACTCATTAATAGTTGGTCGTCCGGCGGTTTTTAAAAGAAAACTTACTCCAGAAGAAATCCAGTTTTTAGATCAATCAGCTGATAATTATTTGCTCTATAAAACTTGGTATTGATAAGATTAAGCCTACTGCAGTTATTAAAGGATTAATGCTGCAATTTGGAGGCATATTATGAGTACGCAAGGACGCGCACTACAGAGTCATTCTTATGAACTTGCTCTAACATTTGATGATATTTTATTAGTACCACAATTTTCGGAAATTGTTCCAACAGAAGTTATACCAAAATCATTTTTTGCTAGAGATCTTTTTTTAAACGCTCCAATTATATCCGCAGCTATGGATACCGTGACAGAACATCGTATAGCAAGAATCATGGCTCAAAATGGAGGGTTAGGTATTATTCATAAAAACTTATCTGTAGAAGACCAAGCTTTTCATGTGGAGAAAGTTAAGAAATATGAATCAGGGATGATTCAAGACCCAATCACACTGTCTCCTGATCATTATGTTCATGAGGCTCTTCAGATTATGGCTAAGTACTCGATCAGTGGCGTACCTATAACGGTTCAAGGAAAATTAGTAGGGATTTTAACAAATCGTGATTTAAGGTTTGAAACAAATACGAATCAACCTATTAAAAATATCATGACTAAGGAAAATCTTGTTACAACCCATGAAGGTACCACTTTAGAGCAGGCTAAAAAAATATTACAGCAGCATCGTATTGAAAAATTACCTGTTGTTGATAACAGTGGAAAATTAAAAGGTTTAATTACAATTAAGGATATTGAAAAAGCTGAAGCATTTCCTCGATCAACAAAAGATCGAAAAGGTCGATTAGTCGTTGGGGCTGCTGTGGGTGTTGGTGTAGGAAATGCAGATAGAGTTGATGCTTTGATTGCAAATGGTACGGATGTCTTATGTGTTGATACTGCGCACGGACATTCTAAAAATGTAATCGATATGGTAGAGTATATAAGAAATAAATATAAAGATGTGATTATTGTGGCAGGTAACGTTGTAACACAGGAAGCAACCGAGAAATTAATTTCTGTTGGTGCGGATGTTGTAAAAGTTGGTGTTGGTCCTGGAAGTATCTGTACTACACGTGTGGTCGCAGGTGTAGGTATGCCCCAAATCACGGCTGTCATGAAGTGTTCACAGGTAGCTAAAAAAATGGGAAAAACTATTATCGCGGATGGTGGTATTAAGTTTTCTGGAGATGTCACAAAGGCGTTAGCTTTAGGTGCTAACACGGTCATGATTGGAAATTTACTTGCAGGTGCGGAAGAGTCTCCAGGTGAAACAGTGTTGTATCAAGGACGTGCATATAAAGTTTATCGTGGTATGGGATCTATCGGCGCAATGGCAAAAGGCTCTAAAGATCGTTACGGTCAGATGGATACGCACGAAGAAGATAAGCTTGTGCCAGAAGGTATTGAGGGAAAAGTTCCTTATAAAGGAACTGCAAGCGCGATAATCCACCAATTAATTGGTGGATTAAAATCTGGGATGGGTTATTTAGGTGCAAAAAATATCGAAGAGCTTCAGCAAAAAGCTCAGTTTGTTCAAATTACGGCATCAGGTTTAAAAGAATCTCATGTGCATGATGTAAGTATAACTAAAGAGGCTCCAAATTACCGATTAGAATAGTTATTTAAAGAAAGTATAATATGCAAACAAATAGAATATTGATTTTGGATTTTGGTTCACAAGTAACAATGCTCATTGCACGTAGACTCAGAGAACTTGGTTATTATAGTGAGATTAAAAGTTATCAAACACCTCTTGAGGAAATTAAAAAGTTTAATCCTAAAGCTGTTATTTTATCGGGAGGACCTTTTTCTGTTTATGAGACAGAGTCTCCTACTAAGAATGTAAAAGAAATGCTAGATATAGCTCCTGTATTAGGTATTTGTTACGGAATGCAATTATTAGCGCACCAAATGGGTGGATCCGTTGAGTCAGCAAAGCACCGTGAGTATGGTCATAAAGAGATTCAGTGGGTAGAAAATTTTACGACTATTAAACATAAAATTCCGTTGAAACATAATGTTTGGATGAGTCATGGAGATGTCGTTACACAAATTCCTAGTGATGCAAAATTGTTGTGTAAAACACAAGATCATATTGCTGGGTTTTACTCAGATCGTTACTGGGCGTTGCAGTATCATCCTGAAGTGTCTCACAGTGAGTATGGCTCGGAAGTCCTAGAATTATTTATGAAGCATTTTGGTATTCATGCCGATTGGAATGCTCAATCGCTTTTTGATAACTGTAGTCATGAGGTGTTGAAGCTAGTTAAAGCTGATGAACATGTTTTGTGTGCTTTAAGTGGTGGCGTTGATTCATCCGTGGTTGCAACGCTTCTTACAAAAGTTTTAGGTGCAGAACGGGTGCACTGTGTGTTTATTAATAATGGACTTTTGCGCTTAAATGAATTTGAAAATGTATTAGAGCAATATAAAAAAATAGGTTTAAATGTCATTGGTCTAGATAAAACGAAAGAGTTTTTAGTTGCCTTAAGGGGGTTATCAGATCCAGAGAAAAAGCGTAAAGCTATTGGTAAAACTTTTATTGATGTTTTTGATCAATCAATAAATGAAGAGCTTAAATCTCATAAAGACAAAATAAAATTTTTAGCACAGGGTACTTTGTATCCTGATGTGATAGAAAGTGTATCGAGCGTAGGCGGGAGTGTTACGATTAAGTCGCACCATAATGTAGGCGGTTTGCCAGATAAAATGAAGCTTAAGCTTGTAGAGCCTGTACGTTATTTATTCAAAGATGA
>JBKBTW010000061.1:0-7539 GCA_046291245.1 Pseudobdellovibrio sp.
TCTCCGCTTTCTTGGGCTTATAACCCAGTTATTCGGAAATCTCAAACTCTCCAGTTTTTGGGGATACGGTCATTCAGTAGATTTCCATTTGGGATCCATCATTTACATTTCCTTTCATAATTTAAGCTTCGTAACCTAAATTCTAGAAAGTTTTTGAACTTGATTGGATTCCTTTTATCTAAACTCTAACGCCTAGCATTCCACCATCAACTAAGATGAGCCATTTTACTTAGTGGCTTTAACTAAGTATTTTTTTGAAAAAAACGAATCGTTTTTATTAGCGGGTATCCACTTTTCATTTTCTTTTTTTAAATTGATTGTACCAGCATATCGATTGATTTTAATATCTTCATCGCTGGCTGTTTTTCGCTTTTTATCATTTTTACTAGCTTCTGCAATGAATTCCTTCATGCTCATATTTGAAACTTTTTTGTAATCAGTGAAGCCTACCAGAAGCATTAAGCCAGCGAGTGTATTATCATCTGGTTGCTCAGCATTGAAGTTCACAGTGGCAGTATTCTCTGTAATAACAACATGAGAAAATTTGATTTTTGTTTTGCTTATAATGAAGTCCTGAATAGTGTCTTTTAGTTTAGTTGATTCTTTTCCAAAAAGCTTATCTATCTCACTTTTAACTTTAGCTGCGTAAACTTGTGGTCCATATTGTTCCTCAAGAGAGGAAATGATTTTTTTTTCAGGTGAAGGTGTGCAAGCCGTAGCTAAAACTAAAATTGAACTAAATAATAATTTTAGGAATATTTTTTTCATCAGAATTTCCTTTTTATGTTTATTTTATAGAGTGTAGGAGTGTATTCGGATAAATAAAAATTAAACTAAAGTAGTTTATAGTGAATAATAAATGTCTTAAAGCGATACATATTAAGTTATTTTATAAAATGAAAACATTCTTTTGCTTTTTTCTCGCCAAATGTTTTTAAATGATAAGGGGTAGAAAGCAGTGATAATGTTTTCATAAGAGCTTCTTTTTTAATTTGATTTAAAAAGCTTATGTAAATTAAATAGCCATTCAAGGTCCGTGTATAAAACTTATAAATTAGATTTTAAATTTTAAAATGGGGTGAAATTAATCGTGAGAAGAAATCGGAAACTTAACTTAACAGAGATTTGTGTTATAAGAAGTTATTGTGTGATGCAAATAAGTGAAAAGCTGTGCTCTTCACACAGCTTCTAAAAATAAACAGTTTTGACTACTGCACTCGACCAGTGACTTGTAAATGAATACCAACTTTGTCAGAAGAGCAAAGAGCTTGAGAGTCTGTTGTAGGAACATAAATAGCCACACGGCCATGTAAATATTTATAAGTATTAAAAGCTAAAAGGTTATCTAAGTAGGTTTTACCTTCAGAGCAAGTTGAGTCACCTTGAGTCGAATAAGCTTTAGATTGTTCTAGTTTAACTGTTTTATTTGCATTGTCAGCGAATAAAAGTGAGCTGTAGTTACATGTTATGCCGTTTTCAATGAATGTTGCTTTCAATAAAATATTATCGAGTGAGTAATCAGTTGATGCTGTCGTGAAAGAGATATTTTTTTCAGCGATTTCAGCAGGTGGGGTTGTTGTTTGAGTATTTCCGTCATCACAAACATAAGCTGTGAATTTTGCTAACCATCTTTCGCCTTCAAGGGCTAAATCTTGCTCTGCAAAAGCTTGTGAAATAGGTAAAGACATAAGTAATACGATTAATAGTTTTTTCATTTGTTCTCCTTGGTGTTTGTTACAAAAAAGGTTTAAGAATTAAAAGACATTAGGTCAATAAATATCGTTTTAGTTGTCTTTGGGTTTTCATTTAGATCGATAAATATCATTTTTGGTTTTAAATAAGGCATTAAAATTTCAATTCATTTTCAATTAGAGAAACTCATATTATTCTCAGTAGAGAGATCATCTATATTTACATACCCTATATAAAGGCTGTCAGTCTGAGTGTTTTTATCATCAGTTGGGTTGGACAATTTTATGGTCATCATTTAGAGGGAAAAAGACCTTCATTTTTTCAAGATCTTCAGTACTTACTTATAGGACCACTATGGACCTTGAAAAAGATAAAGCCTATTTCTAGAGTTTTAGATCTTTAATATGAATGTATTAAGTTTTTAGGTTTATTATGAGCTTGATGAAATTTTCTCATCAGAATTTGAGAGGAATCTAATGAAAAAAAAAGTGCTTATGGTGTGTTTAGGAAATATTTGTCGTTCTCCTACGGCTGAAGCTATTTTAAAAAAAATGGCCGTTGAATTAAATATTTTAGTTGAGGTCGACTCTGCAGGAACAGCAGGTTATCATGTTGGTGAGCCCTCTGACTCAAGATCTATTAAGCACGCTGAAAAACGTGGATATGAAATGACTCATTTAGCCCGCAAAGTGTCTATAAGTGATTTTGAGGTGTTTGATCATATTTTAGCGATGGATGATTCTAATTATGAAAATTTAAAAAATATTTGTCCTCCATATTTATTATATAAAATAGAAGCAATTGCTCAATACGATAGGTACGGTAAAATTAAGGAAATACCAGATCCGTACTACAAGGATGCAGCTGAGTTTGAAAAAGTTATTGATTATCTTGAAGTGTGTATCAGTGGGTTTATATAAAAATCACTGAGGTAACTATCTGCGTCTCAGGATAAATCCGTCTTGAACGCACTAAAAATAAGAGTATGTTTTTTAGATATGATTACAGATTTTATAAATACTTTTTTGCATTTAGACCAACATTTACCGTTATGGGTAAATCAATACGGGCATTTAATTTATTTTATTGTTTTTTTAGTTGTTTTTGCGGAAACAGGTTTAGTCATTATGCCGCTTTTACCTGGAGATTCGCTATTGTTTGCCTTAGGAGCAATGACTTCAATTGAAGGCGGTTTGAGTTTATGGGGACTTCTCATCAGTTTAATTATTGCTGGTATTTTAGGAGATACTGTCAATTATCATGTCGGAAAATATTTAGGACCTAAAGCATTTAATAAATATCCTAAAATTTTTCGTAAAGAGTATTTAATTGCAACAGAAGATTTTTATACTAAGTGGGGGGCTTTTGCGATAGTCGCAGCAAGGTTTGCTCCAATAGTGAGAACCTTTGTACCTTTTGTGGCTGGAATAGGTACAATGAACTATAAAAAGTTTTTAACATACAATATATTTGGCTCTGTGTTGTGGGTTTCTACATTTTTACTGGCAGGGCACTTTTTTGGCAATCTTCCCATTGTAAAAAGAAACTTTCATATTGTGATTTTTGCGGTTATTTTTGTTTCTGCAATACCTGCGATGTTGCCGATTATCAAAAAATTATTTTCGCAAAAAAAAGTTTAGAGATAAATAGTAGGGTTATTGAGCCTTAAATTAAATAGATCTGTTGGTAGCTTAAGTATAGTAGATTAAGTGGCAGTGATTTGAGTAACAATGACTTGATTAAATTTAAAAGGGAACTCCTAGAGGGAGTTCCCTTTATTGTATGTTTTATTTAAGGTCAAATGTGATAGCGGTCATTCCACGTCCGCGACCTACTCGTATCGTGTTTGTTCCTTTTTTTATAGCTTTTATGGCATCATTGGCAGATTGAGGAGCGATTTTATTTACTCCTAATATAATATCACCAACACGTAAACCGATACGGCTGCCAATAGATCCTCGATCAACAGCTGTAATCATAGGGTTTTTAATATCAGCAGGTAAATTGTATTCGGATTTTAAATTTTGATTAAGATCTGTGATCTTAATCCCTAAGTTGTAAGGCGTATTAGAATTTTTTTCTTCTTTAGTAGCAGAAACTTCTTCTTCGTCAGAGGTATCAAGTTTTTGACGAGCTAAAGTTTTTTCATCCGGACGCTCGGCAACAGTGATCGTTATCTCCTGTGTATTTTCGTTTCTTAATATTTTAGCTTTTGCTTTTGTGCCAGGCTCGATATCTCCTACAAGATCAATTAAATCCCTTGAACTTCTAATTTTTTTACCATTAAACTCAGTAATAATATCATAAACTTTAAGGCCAGCTTTTTTTCCTGGTCCATCAGCGCCAATCCAAACCACTACAGCCCCACGATAGTCATCCATATTTAGCGCAGATGCAGCTCGATCATCTAAGTCGCCTAAACCAATATTAAGATAGCCCTTACGTATTGAGCCACGTTGTTCAAGTTGCGGAAGAATTTTTTTAACTTCATCAATAGGTATAGCAAAACCAATTCCTTGTGCTCTAGCATCGATAGCCGAGTTAACACCGATAACTAAACCTTTTGCGTTGACAAGTGGACCACCCGAATTCCCTGGATTAATAGAGGCATCTGTTTGCAATAGTGGAAACTTATTGATTTCGCCAATTTCGCGACCTTTGGAAGAAATTATTCCTTTAGTCATTGTGTGACCATGGCCATATGGATTACCAAAAGCAGCTACCCACTCACCAACTTGAGTCTCGTCAGATGAGCCAAGTACAGCTGGAATAAGTTTGATATCTGGTTTTATTTTGATAAGCGCTATATCCGTACGCGCATCTCGCCCAATGACTTCGGCTTTATAAGATTTGTCCGTATTTTCCGTGAGTTGAACTTCAATAATATCGGCTCCTTCAATCACGTGGTTATTTGTAACAATAAGCCCATCATCGCGAATAATAAAGCCAGTTCCTAATCCCATTCTTTGTGGTTTTCCTGGAGCAGATTGCTCAGGCTGACGCAGACCATAAAATTGCTCAAGCATTTCAAGCATTGGATCACGAAATCTTCTTCCTTTTGGAATAACTGAAGTCGAAATATTAACGACTGATGGGTTAATGGCTTTAGCTAACTCTATAAAGAGGTTTGAAGGCAACGGATCAGTGAGTTTTAGTACCGGAGGAGTTTTCGGTAAAGGTTGGGTAGCTGTAACAGCTATTGATGAATTATCATGGAAGCAACTTGCGGCTACGAGACCAATAAAGACTGTAGAGAATAAAAATTTTTTCATAAACACACCTTTTTTTATTGAGGTAAAGTATTTTATTTGTTTATTTAAGTTGTACAAATTTCATTTGTAAGTCGCTTATAACAGAGTCTAAAAAAGTCTGCTCATCGCTTGATAAGTTATTTTTAGTTTTTTCTTTTAGAAGCGAAAGAAGATCAATGTTAAATCGGGCTAAGTTTTTGTCCACTTCGGTTTTTCCTGTTTGTGGATCTGGCGTTAATCCCATGGCCATAGCGGCTGATGAGCCTATTGACATAATAAGTACTGAAAATGATGCTTCCATTTTTTCCATGTTAACCTCTTTAGTTCTGGGATTATAATGAGTATCCCAAAATGTTTTTTTCCCGATATTTAATATGGGGATGAAATCTTAAATTGTAAAGTTTTGGATCTGTTTTTGAAAGAATTGAAAAAAAATAAGTGCCTTCAAAAATATTTTGAGTGTGATAATTTAAAAAATGCAATTTGTGTAAAAACAACCCGAATTCAAAGTGGCTTGTTTGGGATAAAGTTAGGGCTTTTAGATCAGCTGTATAGATTTCTTTATTGAGTCCAAGTAAGTATCCAATTAAATTGAAAAAAGGAGCAAAGATTTTTTCAATGGGATATGTTGATATGAAGAGTAGGCCTAAAAATCGCCTTGCTAGCTTGGATTGAATTTGTCCATGACTGAGGACAAGGTGAGCAAAAATCTTTTTCTCCGAATTGTTAAGTTGAGAAAGTGTTTCGCCATTTATAAAAACAATCAATTGATCATGGAGTTCAGGCCATACTAAAGGCGGTGTATGGCTTTGGCTTATGAATAAACGTATTTTTTTAAACGAGTAATGATGAGCTAAGTCTTTAAGGAGCGGAGCGAAATAATGAAGGTCGTTACCCGTGACCTCATGCGCCTTCGTTTTTTTAATAAAAATGAGAAGCCCTTTGTAGAAAATAAGATACAAAAATAATAAGCTGATAAGAAAGGCCACAAAAAGACCAATGCGGCCTCCCATTTGGAACCCGATAACAAGGATAATAAAACAGCTGGCGGCACTGACTAACCAGACTTGAGTCAAGGTCTTCATGGTTCAGTATTTTCATGCGAGTTCATGTTGAAATCAAGAGTATTTGTGCCAAAATAAGTATGTTCATAAATTATCTCTAAGGAGTGAGAGTATGTCTAATATGGATGTTGCAGCGCTGAATCAAGCTGTTAAAGAGCAAAGTCTATTTGTTGTTCAAATGATGAATGAAATGAATAAAGTCGTCGTAGGGCAAAGAGATATGATAGAAGGTATCGTTATGGGTCTACTCACTGGGGGACACATTTTGCTAGAAGGTGTGCCTGGGCTTGCGAAAACATTAACAATTTCGACTTTGTCACAAACAATTTCTTTGCATTTTCAACGTATTCAATTTACGCCTGATTTACTTCCTACAGACTTAATAGGGACAATGATTTTTAATCCTAAATCAGGTGAGTTTTCGGTTAAAAAGGGACCTATTTTTGCAAATATTGTTTTAGCTGATGAGATTAATCGTGCGCCAGCCAAAGTTCAATCAGCTTTGTTAGAGGCCATGGCTGAAAAGCAAGTTACAATCGGTGAAAACTCATATAAACTTGATCACCCATTTTTAGTTTTAGCAACGCAAAATCCACTCGAGCAAGAAGGGACTTACCCTTTGCCAGAAGCACAGATGGATCGTTTCATGTTCAAAATTAACGTTGAATATCCTTCGAAATCAGAGGAGTTAGAAATTGTAAATCGAATGGGGGTGAGTGATCGTCCTCAAATTCAGACTGTTATCACGAAAGAGCAATTGCTAGCTACGGTTAAAACAGTCGACCAAATTTATGTTGATCAAAAAGTTAAAAATTACATTGTTGATTTAATTATGGCTACGCGTGAACCAAAGTTGTACGGTTTAGGTCGTTTAGAAAAAATCATTGCTGTTGGTGGATCGCCGCGGGCAAGTATCAGCTTGATTCGCGCAGCTAAAGCTCATGCTTTTTTACGTGGGCGTGGTTTTGTTACAGTCGAAGATATTAAATCAATCGTTTATAAAGTTTTAAGACACAGATTAATTTTAACTTACGAAGCTGAAGCTGAAAATTTAAAACAAGATGATGTGATCAGAGAAATCTTATCTGCAGTTGAGGTTTCAGCATAGCTGATAGAACAATAGGATTAAGTTATGGCAGGCAGTAATTCCAATTCAGAAACACAGCAGCAAGTTCCTGCTTCTATTATGAAGAAGATTAAGCGTATCGAAATTGATACGCGTAAGATGGTGAACAATATATTTGCTGGTGAATACCATACCAAGTTCAAGGGACAAGGTATGACTTTTTCTGACTTTAGGGAGTACGTGGCTGGAGATGATGTGCGAAATATCTCTTGGTCACTTATGGCGAGGGCCGGAAAACCGTATGTTAAAACATTTGAAGAAGAGAGAGAGTTAACTCTAATTATTGCTGTTGATGTCAGTGCCTCACAGGATTTTGGATCACAAAATCAATTTAAAGGAGAAACTTTAGCTTATGTGGCCGCAACCTTAGCTTTTAGCGCTATTCGTAACAATGATCATGTGGGAT
>JBKBTW010000061.1:7549-12700 GCA_046291245.1 Pseudobdellovibrio sp.
GTGGGATTGTTGTTGTTTTCTAGTGAAGTTGAGTTATTTGTGCCCCCTAAAAAAGGCAAGTTTCATGTGTATAGAATTTTAAGAGAAATATTGTTTTTTAAGCCTAAGAATAAAAAAACACATATAGAATCCGCTCTTTCATATTTGCGTGGAGTTTTAAAAAAGCGTGCGACTATTTTTATTTTGAGTGATTTTCAAGATAAAGGGTACGAAACATCATTAACATATTTAGAGAAGAAGCACGAAGTTATTGCTGGGCTAGTGACTGACCCTGCTGAATTTGCATTTCCAGATGTAGGATTAATTGATTTACACGATGCTGAAACGGGTGAGACTATTTTAGTTGATACCTCTAACCTTGCTTTTCGGGAAGAAATAAAATCACGCTTTAAAAATGAATTTGAAAAATTTAAAAAAAACTTGAAAAAGTCAGGAGTTGACAGTTTTTCTTTTGAAACAGATGACAATTATCACAAATCATTATTGGCTTTCTTTAAAAGAAGAAAGGCGGCTAAATAATGGAGCAATCAAAAGCCGTGGTGAGTGGAACTGCGCAAACAGAGTCTCCAATAGAAAACCAGATACTTTCTACTGTAAGTTGCGAGACAGTTATTCCTAAGACTCCAAAACTGCAAGATGATGTTTTAACTGTAGGACGTCATTTTTATTTAAATTGTCATGGAGATTGGGATAAGACTTTTGATTTATCACAGGCTCAATTTAAACTGGATGAAAAACATCAAAATTTTTTAAAACTTTTTAATGTTGAAGCTCGAGATGATAAAAATTTTGATATTAATATGACAGTTTATTTGGCTGGGGAGATGGAATTTCCTGAGCTTATTATTACTGATGGCAAAGGACAAATTTCTTTAGGTAAGCAAAGTTTTAAAACAGAATCTGTGCTACCTAAACCCGACCCTCAGAAGCCTGAACAGCCAAAGCCTTATGGTTATGCTGTAGGTTTACTGCACTTGCCTATGTCTTATGTTTTCATAGCAGCGGCTATTTTATTCATAATTATAGCTCGTGCTCTTGCTGTAGCTTTTCAAAAACAAAAATGGAATAGACTTAAAGAAGGGGTTAAAACTTTTGAATCCGTTGTACCTCCTGATGAGCAATTTTATAAAACAATTAGAACATTAGAAAAATCTGAATATCCATTTGCGGATATAGAGAAAGCCGCTAAAATTTATATGCTCCGCACTTTCGAAGTTCCTCTATTTGATTTGAATACAAATGAATCAATGACTTTTATGAAAAGAAAATATCCACATTTAAAAGACATACGTAATCAAATGTACCATGTCCTCAAAAATATTGAGTCATTAAAAAAAATGAAAGATTTATCTTTTGAGCAAAAAAATAAGTTTGTAAAACAGTTTTATATTTTTATTGAACGTTGTGAAAAAGTAAAAGATTCGAGAGGGCTTAGTTAATGGAGTTCTTAGGTTATGTTTGGGCCAATCCATTAGCTTTTTTGTTATTTATATTTCTTCCATTTCTTTATCTTTTTTATCGAAAAAAGCAAAACAACAAAGCTACTTTCCAGATCAGCTCTGTGACTTTGTTTAAAGCTTGGCGAGGTCGAGGAAAAGTAGGCTTAGTTAAGGCCAATGACGTAGTTTTGTTTTTAAGTTTATGCTTTTTTATATTAGCTTTGGCTCGTCCACAAACACGTGATGAGAAAGTTAAAAGAACATTAGATGGTTTAGATATTGTGGTCGTTTTGGATGTGTCAGACAGTATGCTCATTGAAGACATGAAACCATTGAATCGTTTAGAATCGGCAAAAGAAACCATTGAAAACTTCATAAAAAAGCGCTCTTCAGACAGAATTGGCGTTGTCATATTTGCAGGTGAAGCTTTTACTCTTGTTCCCCCTACATTGGATTACCAACTGATAACAGAAAGAGTGAGTCAGATTAAAACTGCGGCCGAAGCAAGAATTAAAGATGGAACAGCTATCGGAGTTGCAGTAGCGGCAGGAGCTGCAAGATTAAAAGACTCTCAAGCTAAAACACGCGTGATGATATTTTTGACTGATGGTGAAAACAACTCAGGAACGATTGATCCAGAAACTGGTTTGGAGATTGCCAAGGGCTATGGAATAAAAATTTACTCCATTGGTATTGGTCGAAGTGGTCCAACAAAGCTGCCTATATACACTCAAGATATGTTTGGCAATAAGGTGAAAAGATATCAACCTTTTGAAAGCACGGTTAACGATGAGCTTTTACAACTTATGGCTAAAGAAACAAATGGAAAATACTTTCGTGCTACACAAGAAGATTCATTGCAAGGCGTATTTGATGAAATTAATAAGTTAGAAACGACAAAAATTGAAGATCAAAAATTTGTGAGATACAATGAGCATTTTGAGTTTTTGCTGATCTGGGCGATAACTCTTTTATTAATAAATAGATTATTAAGTTACACCTATCTGAGAAGGGGGCCGTAATGGTAGTTGTTAAATGGGGCAACTCTTCAGCATTTTACCTTCTATTGGTTTTAGGTGTATGGACATTTATTTATTTTTTATTTGAAAAAAATGGCGAAAAAAAATTAAAATCATTTTTTGGAATAAAAGTTACACCTTGGCTTACCGCAAATGTTTCGTTAGTTAAAAGAAGAGCACAATTTGTATTGCAGTTGATAGCAGCATTCTTTTTTATAGTGGCTTTAGCACGTCCGCAAATGGGGCAGTCCGAACAAGAAGTTAAAAGTGAAGGTGTTGAGTTGATGATTCTAGCAGATGTGTCCGAGAGTATGCTGGCTGAAGACATAAAGCCATCTCGGTTAGATCAAATGAAAATTGAGCTGACAAAATTAATTGATTTAATGCCCGGAAATAAAACTGGATTAATAGCTTTTGCAGGGAGTGCTGCTTTAATGTCACCGTTAACTTCCGACCCAAGCGCTTTAAAAATGTATATTCAGTCTTTAGATACTTATTCCGTGTCCTCACAAGGAACTTCTTTTGAAACGGCTTTACTCTATGCTAAAGAAGCCTTTGATAAAGGTGGCGTTACGCAAGATAAAGATGTTAAAACCACACGTGTTGTGATCATCGCTTCTGATGGAGAAGACCAAGAACAAGGGGCTTTAGAAGTAGCAAAATCTCTAGAAAAAGATGGAATAAAAATTATTACGATTGCGTACGGTACAGAAAAAGGTGCCACTATTCCCTCAAGAGACCAGTTTGGTAATTTAAGAGGATCTAAAAAAAATAAATCAGGTGAAGTTGTCATCACTCAAGTTAAGGGTGAGTTCTTAAAGTCTTTAGCTCAAGCCGGTGATGGCCATTTTTATTTTGCTTCATTTGGTGGTGAACATTTAAGGCAAATCATGAAGGATATAGATCTTTATGAGAAGTCGCAATTTGATAGTTCAATGGTTATCCAATATGATGAAAAATTTGTTTGGCCACTGTCTTGTGGGTTAATTTTATTAGTCATAAGCTTAATGTTCAATGATCGTAAGAGCACAGTCCCTGAATGGAAAGGGCGTTACGAATATGAGTAAGAAAATTTTTATCAGTTTATTTTTACTGGGAAGTGTGAGCTACGCTCAGACAGAATCTTTGTCTTGGCCAAGTCCAAAATCTTTTTATTATGATTATAAAGCACGAAAAGCTTTACAAAACAAACAGCCAAATGAGGCCTTAGAGTACACTTTAAAAATTTTAGAAAATGAGCCTATGGCCGCTCAAATTCACTCCAATTTGGGAGTAATTTTGGATCAGATGGAAAAAAAAGAAGATGCAGAAAAAGCTTTTATTGAGTCAATGCGTTTAGTTGAACTCTATAAAGATCAGCTTCACCCTGCAGATTTATTTCAGATTTACTATAATTTAGGTGTTAAATACGGTGCAGATAAAAAAATACCACAAGCATTAGAGGCTTATCAAAAAGCTTTAGATATAGATCCTACATCTACAGAGACTAAACACAATATCGAATTATTGATGCAGCAGCAAAGTGGCCAAGGCCAAGGTGAAAACAAAAATCAAGACCAACAAAACGAAAATCAACAAAAACAAGATCAGCAGAATAAAGATCAAAAAAACAAAGATCAAAAGAAAGACTCTAAAGATAACAAAGATAATCGGGACAAAAAGCAAGATAAGCCTGAAGATGAAAAAGAAAACGAAAAAGAGCAGGATCAAAAAAATAATCAAAATGACAAAAAAGAAGCTAAGCAATCACCTAAGTACAAGCCTCGTCCTTTTAAAGGAGATCAGTTGTCTGAGGGTGATGTTAAAAAGATTTTAGGTGAGTTAGATCAACAAGATAAAAAGATAAGATCTAATTTTAATAAAAAAGAACGTAAAGAGGATAGAAATGAAAAAGATTGGTAGCGCGTTTTTTTTATTATTGTTTTACATATTTACAGTCTCTAGTGCTTGGGCGGAAGAAAGCCTTAAAGTTGAGATCCAGCCGGATTCTGTGGGTGTCGGCGATCAAGTGTATATTTATGTCACAGTACAATCATCAGATGATTTCTCAATGGAGGCTCCTCGGATCCCTGAAATTCAAGGGTTGAGTTTATTGCAGTCTCAAAATAATGGTCAATCTTCATCAACACGAATGAGCTTTATCAATGGCAAGACTGAGTTTTCAAAAACAGTGCAGCAGCAATTTGTGTTTTTGTATCAAGCCACGCAAAAAGGTATTGCCACAATTCCAGCAGTTACAGTCAGTGTGAATGGTAAGACGATGATGTCGGCTCCCCAAAAGATAGCGATTTCTGAAAAATCTCAAGCTAAACCAAAGCAACAGCCTTCGGGAAGACCGCAATATCAAGATGATCCAGATCCATTTGGCGATGAGAATGACCCTTTTGAGCAATTAATGAGGCAGCGTATGCGTATGCTCGAAGAAATTCAAAAACAAATGGGTCGTGGCGGTGGAGGGGCTCAAATTTTTAATCCCGGTATGGGAGCGCAAAATCCTCAACAAATCCCATCTCGTCAATTAGATGTTAATACAAATGAAGCTTTTTTTCTATTATTGGATGCTGATAAAAAAACTGTTTATGAAGGCGAGCAAATTACAACGAAGTGGTATATCTATACTCGTGGCAATATTGAGTCTTTAGATCGAGCAAAGTTCCCCGACTTAAAAGGTTTTTGGAAAGAAATTATTGAAG
>JBKBTW010000062.1:0-5464 GCA_046291245.1 Pseudobdellovibrio sp.
GTCTTTTACACCCTTCAGCGGCTAAGGCAATAGCAACTTCTGACGTGTAAGGCGTAAGCCACTTCTTAGGGCCCAATCTCGATTGAAACGATACACTGTAAAAATCTTTTTTTAATCCTGCACGACGAGAAATAAAATCTGCCGTCGCTATACACTGCTCTTTATACTCCTGAGCTATCGGCGTATCCGGTAAACCGTGAAACGAAAATAACACATGATCATACTTACAAAGTGCTAAATCGGCTTGTAACATCCGAACAGAATTTTCTACGAAAGCTTCCTCCTTATAAAATGGAGAAAAACTCTCAATAACACCAGAAAAATTATGTTTCTTTATATATTTTCTAAAAAGGTTTGTTGCAGCCACAGTTGTGGCTCTTGCTTTTTGGGGATACATCGGCACGAAGAGAATTTTATCCACTTGAGCCTTCACTATATCTATAACAGCCTGTTCAATACTTGGACTTCCAAAGCACATACCAAGCTTTACAATATATTGCTGACCTAGCTGAACTTGCAATTTCTCTAAAAACGACTCTGAATACTCTAAAAGAGGAGATTTATTCTTCCCCCAAATACTTTGATATTTTTTAGAAGAGTCATATTTTCTCTTAGGTACAATTATAAAATGAACTAAAATATACCTTAAAATCCATGGTAACGGAATAATCTCTTTATCCATTAGAAATTCCTTTAGGTACTCACCTACAGCTTGAGGCGATGGGTTTTTAGGAGTTCCTACGTTATTGATTATAATACCTGTTTTCATAAAATTTCTTTATTGTGAGTTTGTTCACGATCTATTTCATTTTTAATTTGTTTTGCTAAATCTTGACTGCGCTGAAGTATCTTCGATAAACCAATGACACCCATATAATTACCATGAAGATATAAATCATGGCTTTTAGCAGCTTCTTGTTTTTTAAAATACTCATTTAAGTTTTTTTCATGCTCTAAAGTGTAATGTGGTAAAGCTTTTTGATAGCGTGTGATACATATATCTAAAACATCATGAGTGGATTGAAACACTTTCTGACGAGAGTCTTTGATCACATCTTTAATATCTGCATCAGATAAATTTAAAAATTCAGGATCTACTTCTCCTCCAAAAATCCACGTTTCACTGTGATAACTGGATTCACGAGAGTAAATAACTCCATTCATCAAAACACCTAAAGCTCTTACCCCTTCGCCTTCAGGAAAAATACAACCAAAGCCTATATGTTGATCTTGAGGCTTCTCTTTCACAAATACAGTCACTGTCACTATAGGTATAGTTTTAATTTGATCTAAAAAATCATACTCATCCTTGTACTTTTGACGTAAGTATTCATTAGATAAAAGAGCTAATGCATCTTGGGCCGAAGTGGCGATCACTATTTTTTCGTTTTTATAATGTGATTCCTGTATGCATTCTAAAGTTTCTTCGTGATTTACAGATAAGTTGATCATAACTCCATTTTTTTTTAAATTTTCACTCAATTGAAAAAGCAAATCCTGCGTTCCATTTTCTCCAGAAAGAAGCCCGCCTTTTTTATTGTTTTTACTTCTTGAAATTTCTTTCTCGCTAGCAGCATGATTAGATTTATTTTCTCTAAATAAAGAGCCTAATATCAATGTAGCGCTGAGGCTTTTAATATGAGAGGCGTATATTCCTTGTAAAGCTGGTTGAAGTAAAAATCTTACTCCCTCTGGGGTCAGATTTCTTTGTCCCCAATCAAGAACAGTTTCCTGCTTTTGCGGAATTTTATTTTTTCTGTTTATAATTATTTTGCGAAGAACTTGAACTATAAGTCTTAATGTTTCACTCAAACTCAACGGCCATCTGTGTTTCGAAGATCGTCTAAAGATAAATCTTTTTTTTGCTTTATCAGAACTTCGACGATAGCTTATTCCCGCCTCTTCTAAAAAATTATAAACATGCTTTTGTCCCATCAGGCCATTTGCCGCAGTTTCATAAAATCCAAAAGGCGTTTTTTTGGCTTGAATTAACCCGCCTACGGTCTCTTTTTTTTCGTAAATTTGAACTTCAACACCTAACTTATTCAAATAATAAGCTAATGTTAAACCAGAAAATCCCGCTCCTAAAATGGTTACCTTTTTTTTCATGTTCATAAGTAAATCTTCGCTTAATTAGATGGATTTAGAAAATAAATTATTTTTATTTTCTGGTAAATAATCATCAAACTTAGAACACACATTTCGTAGAAATGGATGACCTTTATCCAAAACTTTTATTCCTTGATCGTTTAAAGAAATAAGCCCTTCTTGTTCAAAACCTAAAAAACGATTTTTCATATTTTGATACTCTTCAGAGTTTGCCCATCGGTATTCATACTGAGTCATCATTTGCAGAATTTTCTTTTTCTGAGCCACGTCTCTCTCTGTCAAAATATGTCCCCTATGAGTCGCTAATTTCCCGTCCTCGATCATCTCTTGATATTTAGGCAAAAGTTTCTCGTTTTGATGAAACTGATCCAAGGATTCAGAAATAGAGCTGATTCCCAAGCCAAGCAACAAATTAGTCTTTTGATCCGTATAACCCATAAAATTACGGTGCAATGTTTTTTCTTCGCGAGCCTTGTACAAAAGATCCGTTGGTAAGGCAAAATGATCCATACCTATATCTTGATACCCAGCTTTTAAAAACATCTCACGAGCCACTTCATACAAGTCACGTTTTTCTTCAGACAAAGGCAAATCACTATCTTTAAATAATCTTTGCGCGGGCTTGATCCATGGCACAAGTGCAAACGAATAAAAAGCTATGCGATCAGGTCTTAGCTTTAAGGTTTGTTCAATTGTGGAGATCATACGCTCCTTTGTTTGTAATGGCAGGCCATAGATCAAATCAAAATTAACAGAGTCATACCCCAACTCTCTTGCCTCTTGAGTTAATTTTTCAGTGATTTCAAAAGGCTGTACACGGTGAATAATCCGCTGCACTTCTGGATTAAAATCTTGAACTCCCATGCTTACACGATTAAATCCAAGCTTACGCAAAGCCAAAAGCTGTTCTTTACTGGTCCGTCTTGGATCGACTTCAATTGAAGCTTCAAAATTATTTTGAGCTATTTTAATTTTTGAAAATAATGTTGAAATTAAACGCGTTAACTCGTCAGCGGATAAAAATGTAGGTGAACCACCGCCTAAATGAATATGCTTGAGCTCACGCTCTGCTAATTCTGGGACTAAAGAAAGATATAAACTCCACTCTTTTAAAACTAAATCCACATAAGGATCAGATTTTTTATGATCCTTAGTGATAATCGTATTACAACCACAAAAGGTGCATAAGCTTTCACAAAATGGTAAGTGGATGTACATTGACCATGCATCATTATCATTTTTTAAAGACGCTTTGACACTTTTAATCCATTCATCTTGATTAGGAGTTTCTTTCCAAGCAGGCACCGTTGGATAACTCGTATAACGAGGGACAGGAACATCATATTTTTTTAATAAATCATGAAACGAGTGACTCATTAAAACTCCGCTCTGATTGTTTCAATAAAGTATTTTACATGATGCTCCGGTGTTTTAGGAAGCACACCATGTCCCAACCCACAGACCCACCCAGCACGCTCTTCTATGCTTAACTCTTTCATCGCACTTATATATGTACCTAAAGTTTTTTTAAAATCCCTTGTCTCTTGAAACAACATTGCTTGATCAAAATTTCCTTGGATAAAACCAGCTTGGCTTGTTTTTACAGCCTCAACAATATTCCATCTGTGATCTACACCACGTCCCGCCCAAGGAGCACTTAAAAACTCTGGCGTAAAAAACGAAGGTTGTGTTCCTTTAGAATAATAACCTAGTTTATGAGGAAACTTATGAGCCCATTTAATTAAAGTTGGAGCAATTTGCTCTTTATAAAATTGCGATGAGACCTCTCCCGCAGACGTATCAAACACCATGACAACTTCTGCTCCGGCATTAAGTTGCTGTTGAATATTACCTTCTATAAGCTCAATAAGAGCTTTTACAAACTCTTGGGATTTTGGATACAAAGATTTTGCTGGAATAAGACTCCCTGCATGACCCCCTTCTGCCGCGTACACATAAAGAGTCCAAAAACCACCTACAAAACCAATTAAACTTTTATTTTGTGGCAACATCTCGCGAGTGATTTTCAAAGCCTGAGATTGAAATTGCAGTTCAGTTAAAGCTTTGTCATGATTATACCCAGTGAGCTGATAACCTTTAGCTAAAGAATGCTCTAGATGTGGTCCCGCATCTGAATAGGATAATTTCATTCCCATAGCATCCAGAGGAAACAATAAATCACTAAATAAAATCGACACATCAAAATCAAAATCCTGAATAGGACCTAATGCGACTTGAGCAGCTAATTCTGGATTCCGACACAATATTTCAAACGAATGTTTTGCTCGCAAAGCTTGATAATGTTTATGGTAGCGGCCTGCTTGGCGCATAAACCAAATAGGTGGTGTTTTTTGAGGAATTTTATTGCGCGCATTAAAGAATAATTCATTATTTTTTACTAAATTTGTGTTTGTCATTTTTTATGTCCTCATTGTTAGTTTAAATATTGATACCCAACACCACGAACAGTCTTGAGTTTTTGCCCATCTGGACCTAACGCGGTTCTTAGTTTTACAACCATGTTATCGATAGTTCTTTGGTTTAAATCCTTATTCTCTCCCCAAATGACATCTATGACTTGGTCACGATGCACAACTTTAGGAGAGCTTTTAATAATTAACTCTAAGAGTTTCATTTCATTGCTCGTTAGATGCGTTTTAATATCTTGATCATTTTGAATGACTATAAGCTCATTCACTCTAATCTCACAGTGATCTGTTTTATATGCATCTGACGCTGCATATGTTTTTAGAACACGTTGCAGTCGCATTAAAAGCTCTTTTAAATGAAATGGTTTTGGGATGTACTCATCAGCTCCTAATTCGTAACCCTTAAGCCTGCTCTCGGCATCAGATTGCGCCGTTAAAAATAAAAACGGTATTTCATAATTTATTTTCTGCATTTCTGCAGCAAAATCAAAACCAGAACCATCTGGAAGTCCGACATCTAAAAGCGCTAAACTCCACTCTTTATCTCTATGAATCAGTTCAAGTGCTGATTTAAAACTATCGACCCACTGAACATAGAAGCCTTCTTTTTTTAGACGTTCGGAAAGAACCTCTCCTAAAGTGGCATCATCTTCTAGAAGTAAAATTTTTGCCTTTATGGTTTCAAACTGATTTTCACTCATATCAATATTCCATTTAATACAATTTCGGTCGTAAAACCATGACCTGCATCACTTTTGAAAGTTATCTTGCCGTGCATTTTAACGATTAATTTTTTTGCCAAGTATAAACCTATGCCATTACTACTACTCTGTTTAAATGGGACAATGTTTAATCCAAGCTTTGTAGAATCAAGTTTTGTTCCTTGACCGTTATCGTTGAGTGCAATGATCACTTGGCCTTGATTT
>JBKBTW010000062.1:5474-12679 GCA_046291245.1 Pseudobdellovibrio sp.
ATTTAAAGATTTTAACTCAATACTCATAGCCGTGGCTTTGCCGTGACGAATTGAGTTTTCGAAAATATTTCTTAAAATACTTCTTAAAGCTCTAGAATCTGCATAAATTTGTGCAATTTTATTTAAAGAAATTTTTAGACTTTCAAACTCTACGGACAAGGATTCTACGAGGTCTTTAATCATTAGTTGTTCTTCAAGCAAGACAGAGTTTTCCATATGACTCATCAACAATGAGTTTTCTAATTGCAGCTCTAAACGCGATAAATCCAACATAAACCGGTCAATTGATTTTTTTTCAACTTGCGGAGATTCACTCAATTGCTCAGTTAGAACCTCTGCTTGCAGTTTTAAGCGAGATAATGACGTTTTAATATCATGAGAAAAGTTCGCGAAAAATATTTTCATTTTCTCATGACGATCCATGTCTCTGTACACATATGATATCAGAAAAAAACCACCCACAAGAATAGCTAACAATAAGGCTCCACCTTCCCACAGAATCATTCTTTGGTGCCGTTCTATTTCTTCAGGCGTTCGTATCGTGTGAATACCTAACCCAATCAAGGCCCACCACGCCACAATAGAAAATGTAAACACAAGCCATACGAGGCTTACGATCATTTTAAAATTGTAGATTTTACGAAATATCGATTTCATACTTAATTTAAATTCTTAACAAGAATATCAGCCGCTTGCTTTAATATTTCATCTGTATGAGCTAAAGACAAAAATCCAACTTCATAAGCATTTGGCGCTAGATAAACACCATCGCGGAGTGATTTTAAAAATAGATCTTTGAATTTTTCAGCCTGATTTTTAGGGATCTTATTGTAATCCCGAATAACGTCTTGAGTTTGACCATGTATCCAGAATAAAGACTCAAATGTTGTTATATCTAATCCTTGCTTGTTCAAAGCAGGTTTAAGATATGACGTAAACACATCACTCCGTTCTTTTAATTTTTTCCAGCCATTTTCACGTTTCATCTTTTTCAATGTCGTAAGACCAGCCACCATACCAATAGGATTCGCACTTAATGTCCCGGCTTGGTAAACAGTCCCTAATGGCGCCACCATATCCATTAAGTCTCGTCGACCACCGTAACATCCAACGGGAAAACCTCCACCTAAAATTTTACCATAAGTGACTAAATCTGGTGTGATCCCTGTAAGCTCAACCATACCGCCCAAACCCACGCGAAAACCAGAAATCACTTCATCAAAAATTAAAAGCACATTGTTTTTAACACAAATATCTTTCAAAAATTTTAAAAACTCTAGTCTTTGAGGAAGTAAACCATAATTTGCCGGAATAGGCTCAATAATAACTGCTGCAATCTCGTTTTTGTGCTGAGCAAATATCTCTTGGACTTTTTGCTCATTATCTAATGGGGCAACTAAAGTCAAATCTGCCATGGCTTTTGATATGCCCGCACTTGAAGGTGTTGTTTCACCTGCTAAGCCGCTTCCCGCTTGCACTAATAAGCTATCAACGTGTCCGTGATAGCATCCATCAAATTTTAATATTTTTTCACGCCCTGTTACACCGCGTGCTACGCGTAAAGCAGACATAACAGCTTCTGTACCCGAAGAGACAAAACGCATTTTCTCCAACCAAGGCAAATGATTTTGTAACCACTCGGCTAATTCTAACGAGTAAGGCTCACACGCACCAAAACTCCAAGCCGTATCCACCATCCGTAAAACTTCTTCTTGAACCTCTGGATCACGATGCCCTAAAATCAACGGGCCAAAACTTTGACAAAAATCAATGTACTGAACATTTTCTACATCCCACAAATAAGCCCCTTGAGCTTTTTTGAAAAATACAGGCGCTTGCCCTAAGCCTTTAAAACTTCTAACTGGCGAGTGCACTCCACCTGGAGCCACATTTTTAGCTCTAGCAAATAAAGCTTCTGATTGGGCGAATCTTTCTGTTTGACCTATGTGTTGATTACTCATTTAAAAACTCCTGCTCGTTTAAATATAAATAGGGATAGATATTGTACTTTTCTTTTAAAAAATGGGCCGTATGACCTACTCCACACGCATGCTGCTTGTTTTGTATTTCTGGAAAAAACCGATTTACAAAATCAAAGTGAACGCCACTTGTCCAGAAAAGAACGTCTGCACTTAAAATCTCATTTTTTATTTTTTCTAAGCACTCAGTATTAATCTCTAGCTCATAAGTGTGAATTTGCTTTTGAAAAGACTCTTCACTTTTGGCCGATCTATAAGCCTCTTTGTGCGTCACTTGAGTCCACTCTAAAGAGTCTAAGAGCCAATCAATTCTTTTATCCTCAGCCACACCTAAGCCTTCCGATGATCCATTAACCCAAATTCCTTGAGCCGCTAACTTTTTCCATGTCTCAAGACCTGCTGTCCAAACATAGCATTTTTTTTCAGGTGTTTCATAAGACTCAAGAACTACTTTTTGCAAATCCTCTTTCCAAGCTGTGGCTTTACTTACAAAAAAGGCCTGCTGTTTATTTTCAATCTCGAATTTTAAATTTCGAGTTGTCACGTAGGAGTTTAAACTTGTTGAGGACCATTTTTTTAAATTATTAACTTTTGGTCTAAAAGGAGTTTTTAACTCCTTAGCATTTAAAACAACACCCTGATCCGTCAACCCTTGTAAAAAAAATATTTCGCCATATTCCCTTTGTAAATGGGCTACACCGATTTTTTGATGGCAACCACCGCCATAACTTTTGAGGGTTTTACGCTCGAATTGCGCTGAGTCGTATGTTTTTTGACAATGAATGCTTGTTAATAATTCTTTTAAATCCTCACGCTCGGATTTAATTTCAACAGCTAAGGCACCTTGTGCTGCTGCATTAGGGTTAATAGATAGTGGCAAGGCCATCCAGAAATTTTCTTGGAATATTTTTTTGATCTCTGGCTGAACCTCAACTATTTCCGGCCACTTCGCTGTTAAAAAACGATCTACCGCCGCTTTAGCCATAATCATTCCATCTACATCATTCGTAGCCATAAGCTTTCGTAAACGCGTAGGAACATTTCCCCTAACATTAGAAAAGCTAACCTTCTCTTTTTTATAAGGTAAAGCCAAAGTTAAAAAATTTTTTAGATTGTGTTCGCGTCTAGGTGAAGATGTAAAAAGATTGATATGAGTTTTATGTAAACGATCTTTTTTAAAAATTAAAATATCGCGTTGATCAGCCCGTGGCAAAGTCGCCGCGATCAATGTATCAGGCTTACCCTCAACAGGAAGATCCTTCCATGAGTGAACAATCATGTCTGTCTTATTCAGCACCAAATCCTGATAAAAATCTTCTGTGAACACTCCTTTTTCTGGCATTTTCCATAGAGGATCGGTTAAATTTTTATCACCAAGTGATTCTCGAAACTCAAATTTTATTTGTAAATCTGGGTATTTTTCTTTAAGTGCATCGCCTACCATAAAAGCTTGAAGCTTTGCCAAATGAGAAGATCTTGCAGATATTTTTAGTGTTTTAGGGCTGTTTGACATAACCTCTATTTCCTACCATTTAGGAATATAAAAAGCAAAGAATAGAGAGCTAGAAAGAGACTATTTTTATTAGCTGTTTTAGAAGCAAAATGCTAAACCGTACACAGAATCTTGCAAATCATCCCAACCATGCGGTCTATGAACTTCTCGCATGACGTACTTGCAAACTTTATCTGAAATAAGTGATTTTACAAATTTCACTTTTTCCTCTAAACGCACCTGCTCCGACTCTAACGAAGAGAATAAATCTTTGAGCTCTACTACATTTGTACAGGTTAGCTGACGCAATGATACGATGTTTTCATCTAAAGCACGGCAATCAATGATTAATTTAATTTGCTGAGATGAGCTTTCTATTTTTGCGAGAATTTGTTCAGACAAAACAGGAGCGGCTAAAATTAAAACCTCGCTCGAAAAAGCAGCTTCATGTAAAGCTTCTAACTTTTTTAAATTTATATACTGATCCGTGTTTTCACAAACTCTTACTTTTTCGGGACTACGAACATACGCAGTTACAGATTTCTGCTCTAACCACGGCATAATCTCTTGAGATAAATGTCCAAAACCAACCAAATCTACAGTGCCGTAATCACGAATAAGCTTACGAATCACTGAACCATAACTATGACACCCCCATAAACGAATATGTTTTTCACGAAGCTCTTTGACTGATTCAAATACAAATCTCATCGTCTGCGGATGTAAAAACTTCGCACGTGCATACACATCATGAGACTCATAGAATTTTTTAAATTGACCAAAAATCTCAGTCTCACCCAACACTCGTGATTTAAAACCACACAATAAATTAATTAAAAAATCTAAGGCTTGTTCACCTTGGTGAATGGGTAATTGTTTTAATTCTTTTTCTTGATCTAAAGAAAGTTGGTTTAAATTAAAGAAATGAATTTCTCGCAAACATGTTTTAAAACTCACATACTGTTCTGTTTGCAAAGTTGATAAAAACTCTTGAACAGAAGTTTGATCTGTGTTGTTGTCGTGATGGATAAAAACTAAGTCATTCATTATGAAAACACTATAACTTATGTTTATCATTTAATTGTCATTTAAATGTCATAAACTGTAAAAATAACTCAGCTTTTAAAGGATTTTAAAATGAAAACTGATTTAAATTTAAGCTCACGCCCGAGAAGAAACCGCAAAAATGCTCCTATTCGAAGCATGCTTGCTGAAACTCACCTAAGCCATGAACATCTAGTTTATCCAGTTTTCTTCGAAGCTGGCGACAGAAACCAAGAAACACCTATTAAAACTTTACCAGGCATCTCACGCTTTTCAGAGTCTAGTTTGCTTCAAGAAATCGAAAACTGTCTTAAACTTAACATTCAAAGTTTTGCACTTTTCCCAAAAATTGATGACTCCTTAAAAAACTCTATGGCCAGCGAGGCTTTAAATGAAAATGGACTCGTGCCACGGATGATAAAAAAAATTAAACAGACCTTTCCTGAAGCTATTTTATTTTCTGATATCGCCTTAGATCCTTTTTCTTCAGATGGCCATGATGGTCTAGTTCGCGGAAACGAAATTTTGAATGATGAGACCGTACAAATTCTGGCTGAGATGTCAGTTGTTCATGCGGCAAGCGGCGTAGATTACGTAAGCCCCTCAGATATGATGGATGGTCGCATTGGCTTTATTCGCGAATCTCTTGAAGAAACAGGTTACAAAAACACGGGTATCATGGCGTATTCAGCTAAATACTGCTCGAGCTTTTATGGCCCCTTTAGAGAGGCTCTAGACTCTGCTCCGCGTGGTGGAGATAAAAAAACGTATCAAATGGATTTTCGAAATATTAAAGAGGCTTTAACGGAAGTGGCTCTTGATATCGAGGAGGGCGCTGATATCGTTATGGTTAAGCCCGGCCTTCCTTATTTAGATGTTATTCAAATTATTCACCAAAATTTTACCACGCCCGTAGCGGCTTACAATGTTAGTGGTGAGTATGCCATGATTAAATTTGCAGCCCAAGCAGGAGCTTTAAATGAAGCACAGGCCATCCATGAAACCTTAACATCTTTTCGTCGAGCTGGAGCAAGTGCCATTTTTACTTATTTTGCAAAACAATGGGCCTTGAATCAGATTAAGTCGTTATAAAGACTAAACAGCTTGAAGGCTTAAGTGTGATATGAATGAAACACAAATAATTTAGATTTAAGCAACAGCACTAAGGTTGCTGTTTTCATAATTGAAAAAACTGAACAACTCCAAATAATCTTGCTGTTTATTTTCAGGTAACGACTCAAACATTCCATTTTTCATCATAAATTGAATGATCATTTTTTTAAGATGATCGTTCATAGGTCCCCACTCCTCGACCTGCATTTTAACATCACTGTTGTGAATGATCTCTTTAATGGCTTTAAAGCGACCGTTGCCATCAAAAATTACAAATAAATTTTTATCTAACTGAATCACTCTGATGTGATTTTTTGAAGGCAAGACCTGATCAACAGCTTTTTGCGTGATGATGTTTCCAGCCAATAAATAATCCTGATGAGTTTCGACGAGAGCTTTTCTTTCAAGAAATTTTTCCTGTGCAGAAGGACGGTTATCGTTAATAGGATGAATCGAAAAAATCTGATCAACAAAGACTGTTTTTTTATTTCTTTGCGGTAATTGCAACAAAGCTTGTCTAATTCTAACTTCTAATAAATAATTTTTGTCTAAATGTGGAACTTCTTTTATTTTTCTTAAAATATAATCCATTTTACTTTCACGACTTGGTAACAATGACTCATTTAGCAAAACTGATGCTGTCTCTAAACTTAAAAACAAATCTTTACAAACTTGTGTGGGGCTTGCGTATGCAAATACGGGCACAACCAGTGCCGTTAGAACTGCTAAAAAAAATACAGAAAATTTTACATATGTTCTATTTAGCTTACACATGGATAAAAAATTCAGTTTAAAAATATTCACAAACCCACTTATTGTTTTCTGCATATCTACTCCAGATCAAAATGTTCAAGAGCAATATAAATGCCATCACTCAAAGAAATCGAACACGAGAACTAAAGCTATAATCATGCCCTACTCTTCACCGTAGAGAATTCTGTTTTACAAATACAGCTCTATCCTTCATAATCGACTTTATGCTTTATGAACTCAAACAACACTTTCAGATTGAATCCGCAAGATACCTGCCACATTTACCAAAAGACCATCCTTGTGCGCGTATGCATGGACACAGTTTTAAAATCATTCTCACTTTGGTGGGCGAATTAGATCCAAAAATTGGCTGGGTTCAAGATTATCATGAAATTTCTGAGATCATGAAACCCTTACTTTCACAACTTGATCATCATGTTTTAAATGAAATCGCGGGTCTCGAAAATCCAACCTCAGAACTCCTTGCAAAATGGATTTACGACAAAGCTCAAACAAATTTGCCTCTTCTAAATTCTGTTACAATCATGGAAACTCCTTTTACAGAGTGTAAATATCCAGCGACATAAATTTTTATTATAAACAAAAAAGGAAGTATTTAACAGTCCACTTCCTTTTTTGTTTATTTAAAATGATAATTTTTTTAACCTATAAAATCCGAATTTACTTTGACAGCTTTGTTGTGAAATTGATTTAAATCATGCGACGTCAGAGGGAGAACACCTTTTTGGTAAAGCATCACAACAGTGCTCCCCATGCGGAACATTCCAAGTTCATCACCCTTGTTAATAGGAATATTTAAATTA
>JBKBTW010000063.1:0-12656 GCA_046291245.1 Pseudobdellovibrio sp.
AATCCAACCGATGAATAGGATTAGCCATAATATTGTGACGATCAGTTAGCCAATGAATACAGGTTTTGCGCCCAACAGTTTTTCTAGCGATGCGATCTTCAGGAGGATGAACGTAAACGTGTGCGGGTTTCATTAAAACTAAAAGGTCTGAGTCTTGATAAATAATTTGTGGCTCGATATCAAAACGATTGTTTAGAGAATTTGGAAGCGGATCTGCTTTTGATGAAGATGGTTTTTTTAAGTCTGACATAGTGAAGACATTTATTTGAAATACTGTTAATATTTTATCAATCAAATAAATAAAAAAGGGCTTTCTTGATTAAGCCCTTTTTTATTTATTTTTTTAAGATTTAATTTTAGTACTTATAATTTAAAAAATCTTTAAGTTGCTTATTATCAGGATGATGAACGCCTTTATTTAAAGTGTTCATTTCAATGTAAGATTCTCCATTGTACGTACAAAGTTTAAAGCTCTGCGTTTTTTCTAAGTTTTCAGCATCAATCACAGTGCCATCGCAAAGACGTAAATCTATGCCAAAATAAAGAGCAGCCAAAGAGTATTCTTTTGTGTCAGTGTATTGAAGAATATCTAAAGCGCCAATGTAAGCAGATCCAAATTTACAGAGTCCTATTTGATCTTGTGCTGTCTTAACTTCTACGAATTCACCACCTGCTAAACGACAGCTTCTGATTTGAGGATTAGTTGTGAATGACCAAGATGTAGATGTTAAAAGGGAAATCACGATTACTATAAAATATGCATATTTCATAATGCTCCTTTATTTAATAAATATACGGTTACTTAACTTAGTTTCTATTTATAGGCCATAGGAATGAACCTTTAATGCGCTAAGCTCTAACTTTTTTACAAGACTTTTATTGTTTTTAGCCTAAAAATAAGACTATGAATAAAAAAGTTGTCTCTTGGGTAATGTATGATTGGGCAAACAGCGTATTTTTTACGACGGTTATGGCAGGTTTTTTTCCTGTATTCTTTAAAAAGTATTGGAACACAGAAGTAACGGTGAGCCAAAGTACTGAACGCTTAGGCCTTATATTGGCTTTATCAGGGTTTTGTTTAGCCGTGCTTTCACCTATTTTAGGGACATTGTCTGATTACAGGAAATCTAAGAAAAAGTTTCTTTTGTTTTTTGTGATTGTTGGCGTTCTAGCGAATGCAGCTTTATTTTTTATTCCTCAAGGGGATTGGCTTGGGGCAGCTCTTTGTTATGGTTTAGCTTTTTTCTGTGCTTCAGCGAGTACAGTTTTTAATGATGCGCTTTTAGTGGCTGTAACTACACCAAATAAGTATGATAAAATATCATCTTTAGGTTATGCAGTCGGGTATTTAGGTGGAGGGTTACTTTTTATTATCAATGTTTTGATGTATCAAAAGCCTGAGTGGTTTGGTTTGGCAAGTGGAGCGGATGGAGTGAGATGGTCATTTTTATCAGTCTCTATTTGGTGGATTGTTTTTACCATTCCAGGTTTATTGTATATTCCAGAGCCTGAAGCTCCTGAGAGTAAAGATACATTGTCACAGTTAATGGTTCGTTCATTTAAAGAAATAGGCATCACATTTAAAAGCCTCGTTAAACAAAAAAATCTTATTTATTTTATTTTAGCTTATTGGTTTTACATAGATGGAGTATCTACAGTGATGTCGATGGCTGTGGACTTTGGAATTTCAATAGGCTTTGAAGCTGGGGATTTAATTAAAGCTTTGCTTTTAACTCAATTTGTTGGATTCCCGGCAGCTTATTTAACTGGTTATCTCTCGACGAAGTTTGGAAGTCGAATTGTGATTTTATGCTGCTTGCTGACTTATATTGGTGTTGTTATCGGAGCTTCGAATATGACAACTACCACGCATTTTTACATCATGGCTGTGTTGATAGGATTAGCACAAGGGGGAGTACAAGCTTTATCGCGTTCACTGTATGCGAGTTTGATCCCTGCAGATAAATCAGGAGAGTATTTTGGTTTTTTCAGTTTATTAGGTAAGTTCGCTTCTGTTTTTGGGCCATTGTTGATGGCGTTATCGGCAAGAATTTTTGGAGATCCTCAAAAAACCATCTTAAGCCTTTTGATTTTATTTGGATTAGGAATTTTCTTTTTAAATAAAGTTCAAGTGCCGCGAAGATTGCCTACTTAATAATGGTCAGAGTGAAAGGTTTATGAAAGAGGTAAATCTCTTAAGTGTCTTTGTGGTGATGTTTTTGGATTTCTTTGGCTTTTTTGCCCGTTATTCCTAACCATTCAGGGAAATACATCGCAACAGCGATGAAAACGATTGTACATAGTGCAAAAAATCCAATAAGTATCCAAATTAATTCCATAATGATAATATTATACATTGAACTTGTGACAGCTGTCCAAAGATTTGGTAAAGAGTTAGAGGTATGTCATATAATCCAAGAGATCACTATTTTAAGAAGGCTAAAGAGCAAAATTTTGCTGCACGCTCCGTATTTAAATTAGAAGAAATCGATCAAAAGTTAAAAATTATAGCACCTCATCAGAAGATTCTCGATCTAGGGGCCAGTCCAGGTTCATGGTCTCAATATTGTTCTAAAAAAATTGGTCCAAATGGAAGAGTGCTCGGGGTAGATTTAAGTGCTGTTGAGGTTAAATTGAACAATGCTCAGTTTATTCAGGCAGATCTTCGGGATCTTCAGTTAGAAGATATTTTTAAAGAGCATGGTTATCATGATCAATTTGATGTTGTTCTTTCTGACATGGCTCCAAAAACAACAGGAATACGCATTACAGATCAAGCCCGTTCTTTTGAGTTGTGTGAGTTAGCTTTAAATGTAGCACGTAAGTTTTTAAAAAAAGACGGTCATTTTGTGTGTAAGTTATTTCACTCAGATGATTTTTCAGTATTGCGTGAAGAAATAAAAAAAGATTTTTCTCGTTTTGAAGCCATCAAGCCAGATTCTACGCGTAAAATCTCAAAAGAGATTTTTTTGATCGGTTTAAAAAAGAAGTCTTAATGAGTGACTCTTCTCCTAAAATCGCTTTTGAGAATGACGATTTTATTGTATGCGATAAACCCCCTTTTGTATTATCAACACCTGATAGGTTTAAATCAGATCGTCCATGTTTAGGTTTACAACTTCAAGAACTTAAAAAAATACAAATATATCCAGTTCATCGTTTAGATTATGAAGTGAGCGGGTTAATTTTGTACGCCAAAAATTCGAAAGCTCATAAAGCTTCACAAGATTGGTTTCAAAGTAAAGAAGTTCAAAAAAAATATCGTGCTATTAGCCTAAAACAAAGCTTTTCGCATTGGCCGGCTCAAGTTGAAAACTCCAGAGAGCAAATAAGTCTGACACCCAATTCTCGGTTTTTATGGAAAATGAAAATAGCGCGAGGTAAAAAGCGTTCTTATGAATCACCTCACGGCGATAATTCTGAGACTCAAGCTATTTTTGTTAAGGAAGATCATTTAGGTCTTTTACACTGGGAGCTCTATCCCATAACAGGGCGATCACACCAGCTTAGACTCGAATTAAGCCGTCACGGGTTTCCAATCCTTGGAGACCATCTTTATGGAGGATCGCAAGAGATACAAAGTGGTGTTTGGCCTTATGGAGGCATAGCTTTGCGATCGGTTTCTATTCAGTTACCAGAAGAAGCTTATGTAAAATACAAACTTCCTCGGATTATTTCTGTTGAGTACCTGCATGTCTAAACGTTTAACACTTGGCTAAAAATTACCTCATTCTTAAAAATATTTTTTAAATAAACTAACTCTATTTTAGCAGAGTCATTTGTATGCTATATCCATCTGTTAAAGAAGAATCTGATAAAAAAGACAGAATCTCTATCGGGGTGAATAATGAAAAAAGAAAATATGAAAAGATTAGTTTCTTTAATTGTGGTTTTAAGTTTTCAAGTTGCACTGGCAGACAATGTTAATGTCATCGTAGGAAAGAACGATTTAGTCACTGTTAATGCTGATGCTACGAATATCCCCTCTAAATTTAAAAAAATAGTGAATGCTATTGGAATAATGGGTGTAGGATGCACAGCCACACATGTTGGAGATGGCTATGTAGTGACAGCAGGTCATTGTATAGGTGCGTATGATTACCACGTGGATGATCAACCATGTGGATCTAATTTGTATGATATTAATTGGGGTTATAGAGAGGGTGTTGAGCCTTATCTGGTTTCTAAGTGTGAACGTATTATTTCCGCTTACACTTCGGATACTGATGGAGTTGATTACGCGCTGTTAAAAGTTTCACCCGCTCCACCATATAAGATCAAATTAGACTTTTCGCGCTTGCGCTCTAAAGTTGGAACAATTATCACTATTTTTTCACATGTGGATGAGAAACCTTTGAGTTGGTCTAAGAATTGCCGTATTCAAAGTGTTGAGCAAGGCGTTCTTTCTATGGATTACTTTCATCATATTTGCGATACCATGGGTGGGAGCAGTGGGGCTTTAATTATTAATCCACTTACGCTTAAAGCAGTTGGTATTCACGGTGGTGGAGTCTCTGCAGAGTTTAACACTGAGGGTGTAACTCTTAACTACGGAACATATTTATTTAAAACTCCACTTCTTGATTTATTGCAAAAATTATTGCCTCAGGAAGAGAAGGAAACACCTTCACAGTTTTCTTTACCAACAAAGGATGTTCAAAATGCTGTAGCACCTGTGTTGCCTTCGAATATAAAGGCTACAAATACTAACATGTAAGTTAAAAATAAGTAGATTTTTAAAATTAAGTAAAGAATTACATGACCTCATGTGCCTATCTTGGCGAGACTGTTTTATTTAATTGTTATTTTATAAGATTATTAGATACGATTTTTTTGAGGCAACATCATGATATCGCAAAAAAAAATCAACCTTTTTATTTGTCTTCTATTTTTAATTAATAGCAGTTGTGCGCATGCTCAATTTGAGCGGGCGGATTTAAGCATTAAACAAAAACGGACGTTTCATGGGAGTTATCCCGATACATGGTGGAAGCATGTGCCTGTAGATCAAGTGAAGAGTTGGGAGATCCCACCGCAGCAAGCCGATCGAGAAAAAAATGAGGTTGTTCTTTCTAAAAGAACTGAGTTAGGAGTTTTCTCCAATTTAGCAGATATCTCATTTGTTTTGGATGACACGAGATACAAGAGTTTAGAAGGGTTATGGCAAGGGATGAAGTACCCTGAAAATGCTAAAGATGAGCGTTTTGCGGATTCGAACGTCATTTGGCCTTATACACGAGAGGAAGTGTATATGATGTCAGGGTTTGATGCTAAAAAAGCGGGTGATATAGCCAATGCTAATATGAAAAAACTTGGGATTAAGTGGATCACGTATCAAGGAAAAAAGATCTATTACAATTCTGAAGATGGAAAAATGGAGCATTATAATATCATTTACAGAGCTTCTTTTGAAAAAGTAAAACAAAATCAAAGTTTGAAAGAGCTTCTTTTGCAAACAGGGGATTTAAATTTTTTGTCAGATCATATTCAGCATGATAATCCTAATCCTGCGTATTTATATTTCGATATTTATATGAGGATCAGAAATGAAATCAGAAAGTAAGACATCTAAAAATAGTAAGCCACAACTAAAGCTATATCGAAGTTATTGTGATTTTAAGGCAGTGGGGCAAATTTCAATTTTAACAGACAGTAAGGCTGTACATGGTATTTGTTTTGAGGGTGAAGAATTTCAGGTATTGAAACGTTTAAAAAAATACTTTGATGTGAGTATCACTGAAGATACAAGTGCTTTGAATAAAACTGTAAAAAACCAATTGCAGGAGTATTTTTCGGGAAATCGTCAAAAGTTTAAATTTAAAATTGATGCTTGTGGCACTGAATTTCAGAAGAGTGTATGGAATCTTTTGATGGAGATTCCTTACGGCAAAACCATTTCTTATAAGGATCTGGCGGAAAAATTAAAAATGTCCCATGGTTTTCAAGCCATAGGGCAAGCAAGTCGATCAAATCCTGTTTGTTTAGCTATTCCATGTCATCGTGTTATAGCTCGTACAGGGCAATTGTCGGGTTATATTGGCGGAACTGGTCTTAAGAGCTATTTATTAAGTCTTGAAAAAGGCGAGGTTCTCTAGTCTATTGGACAGTTTATTTTTGGAACCACCAAAAAAACTTACTCTTTAAATAAAAAACTTTGATGCTAATTTATGCGACAAATGGAATTGTCAAAACTTCAAAGGGGGAGTTCGTGTTAAAAAAAGTAAGTTTATCTTTAGTGATATCTTCAATCGTAGGCCTTTCTTCTGTAGTGTCAGCTAGTACGGCGGCAAAATCAGTAAACTTCACACCTAAAATAGTGGGTGGCGAGGATGCAAAAGCAGGTGAGTTTCCTTATATTGTTTCTTTACGTTCTAAGAGTTACGGTGGACATTTTTGTGGTGGATCTTTAATTGCTCAAAACTGGGTTTTAACAGCTGCACACTGTGTTAAAGGTATCAATGTAGAGGAAGTTTGGATTGGTTTACTTGATCAAAAAAATCCAGAAGGTGTTGAAAAATTTAAAACAGTTAGAATTATACCTCATGAAAAATATGACTCTAGGGCCTATAATAATGATTATGCTTTAATTCAATTAGCAGAAAATTCTTCATTTGCTCCTATTTCATTAAATACGTTAGAAATTAATATTGATGAGTCAGCTGATGCAGCTCCGACAATGTCTACAGTTGCAGGATGGGGAGCTTTACGTGAAGGCGCTTATGGTTTACCAAATATGTTACAAAAAGTATCTGTTCCATTAGTAAGTAAAACTGCATGTAACGCTAAAGATGCGTATAACGGAAAAATCACTGATCAAATGATCTGCGCAGGACTTAAGTCTGGTGGAAAAGACTCTTGTCAAGGTGACTCGGGTGGACCTTTAGTGATGATGAATGACAAAGGACAACATGCACTTATTGGTGTCGTGAGTTGGGGTCAAGGATGCGCTAGAGCTAACAAATACGGTGTTTACTCTAAAGTAAGTGCTGCTATCGAGTGGATTCAATCAAAAGTACAAAACTAATTGTCTTTTGAAATAAATTTGATAGAATAAATTTCGAAGTTAAAAATTCAAAAAAAGCCGGGTCCTTCCGGCTTTTTTTTTAAAGATCTTCAGTATCTTTATATTTATAAATAAAGAGTAAGAGTGAAATTACCGTAAAACTTATGGCGGCTATCAATCCGTACCCATAGCCTTCATCTGGATGATTTGAGTACATAAGCCCAAAATAAAGTACAAAGGATTTACCAATAAATGTCGGCATTAAAAAAGACCTCAAAAAATCTTTTAAAATCCTCTTGGATTTCTGTTCTTGAGTCATAGGTAGGCCTACTTTAATTCTATATTTAGTTTGTCACCTTTTTTATACTCTACAGATTTTTGGAGAGTTCCAACGAGCAAAGTGATATTCATTTTATTAATATGATCAAACATAGAGAAATCAATATTTAAAGAGGATTGCTCAATGCTTTTATCACATGTCGCTTTATATCGTGCTAAAAAATCAGAATGTTTAGATTTTTTTTGTACAACTTGTTCTATTTTTTCAGATTCAATCTTGCAAGCCAGTGATGAATTAAATTTGATCATGTCATTTATTTTGTCTTTAAAAATTTGAATTGAATTTGCAAGTTTTTTTTTATCTTCTGAGGATTTGGCTTGATGTTCAAACCCTAATACAGATTCTGCAGGAGATTTGAATTCAATAACGCCGTTTAAATTATCAAAGGCTATATTAAGCTCGGCCTCACCGTGCACATGAGCTTCATGGGTATGCTTTTTATGTGTATGATTAGCTTTATGCTCGTGTGCATGTACAGATGTAATAATGAATATAGTGATGGCAATAATTAAAGATTGAGGCTTCATATATAGTCTCCTTTTAGTTACCTTATAAATACTTTCTTTGAGTAGTTAAGTCATCACTATTAATAAGGAGGGTAGGTTTTAGGATATTGCTCTATGTCTAAGAGTGAGACGGTGTCAAAAAGTTTAACGTGTTTAAGAAGTGCGGCCTTGCATATGTTTTATTTAAAGTTGGCATGTAATTCGTAAACATTAGTAAACGTATTAATTGTACCAAATGAAGACACTTTTTTAATAAAAGGAAGATAGCCCATATGAAAAGAATTTTTAAAAATAAAGCGATTGTTGCAGGATGTGTGGGGTTAGTTTTATCTGCACAAGCTAATGCTTGTGACAGCTACCTTTTGGAGCAAGCTTCTGGACAGCCCGAAAGTGTTAAGTTTGCAAGAGACTGCAAAATTCAAGATCAATATGAAAAATTAAAAAATATATTTAGTAAGCATGGACGAAATATTGTTAATGTTAATGAGTACAAATCTCTTCGGTTTATTGATAGAAATTCTTGGGAAAAAAATAAGAATAATCGTCAATTATCACCTTTATATATTTATGAGCCAGCTCCAGATACCTGGAATGTTTGGTCTAAAGGAATTGCATTAACTGTTGAAAAAGATCTGCAAAAAGGGCGTTTAGAAAGAGAAGATCTTTTTAATAAAGATTATTTTTCTTATATGAATAAGGTTTTGCTTACGGATGGAGACGTATCTGTTAAAGACCCGAATATAAATAAAGAAAAGTTGCCTGGTACATTTAGAGATTATATGGATTATAGCTCAGGTTTTTGTGACCAGAGTAATAGCCAATATGATGTTAAAGCAAAAAGTTCTCAAAAATCTTTACAGCTTATGCAAAAAAGGTGGGAGAGTGCATACGGAAGTACATTTATCAATCTTGTAAAAAAACATGATTTAGAAGGATTTATTACTCCGTCTTTGGTTGCAAATATGAATGTTGCGCCTTACTCATGCGGAGCTAATCTGTCAGGAACTTTTGTTAAATATACACCGGGAGAGCAGGTTGAGCAGAACATGAATTGGCTTATTCTTTTTACTAAAGAAAATATGAGACTATATAAAAATAAAAAAGCTATAATGCCTCCTATAGAGCTAGCAGCTTTAGTTCAAAAATGGTTTGTGACAGTTCATCCTTTTGCAGATGGTAATGGACGCACGTCTCGCGCAGTGCAGGACGTATTACTAGCCCATTTTGGGATGCCATTTGCGCCGGGAGGAGATCTTCAAAATGATATTTTCTCTGATTACGATCAATATATAGAAGATACTTATACAGCTACACAAAATATGTTGAATAAGCTTGAGCGCTGTGCTCAGATTTTAGAAGATAATTCCGCGTTGCCATTTGAATGTAAGGATGTAAATAATCTTTAAAGTTTCATTAACCTAGATCTAAGTCCAATCTCTTGTATATTTTTATAAACTAAGAGACAATAGATCTAGGTAAAATCGCGAATGAAGAGTTTAAAAGAAATAATTCAAAAAAAAAAATTACTAATTGGAATACTTTCTCTCGCTCAGAGTTTTTCCATTCCATCTTATGCTCAGAATTATAAAACATATATAGTAAAGGACGGAGACTGTTTAACTAAAATTTTAAGTCGTCACAATTTAAAACCTATTTATGGAAAAGATGGTTCTTTACAAAAATTGCTAGAAATTAATGCGCCTACAATTAAAATAAAAGATTATATTTTTAGATCACAAGTTATTTTTTTACCTGAAATAGATGATAATTATAGATTACCAGCGAGTGCTGAAGAGTTAAAAGATGAAGTAAAAGAAGCAAAAGAAGCAAAAGAGCAACAGGTATTACTACCTCCTCTTCAAGAAAAGGTAGTAATTCAAGAATTATCACAGAAAAAATTTAGTCCTCCTGTTCCAAAGCAAAAAATAGAAATAGAAGATGACTCTGTTGTTTCACATATAGAAGTAAAGGGTGGAGTTGATTATTTAGTCATTAAAGGGATTAATAAAGCTGATGGTGCAGATGCAAAGCTGTTGTCAAAGGCCAGTTCAAATATTGGAATTAATTGGAATACTATTGTAAATAATCATTGGGGAACTCAAATTTATTTTTCTCAAAGGTACTTGCAAATGCAGCCTGAGTTTCATGGTATTCAGCTCATAAACGATAAAGTTACTTTGTCAAAATTTGGCTTTATTTTAAGTCGGTATGTTGATGATTTTTCATTTGGTTTAGGTTTAAATTATGGAGAACTTCCATTTTACCGTAAACCTGTCCTAGGAAGTTTAGAAGTCAATTATGTGCCGATCTTAAATTTAGAGCCATATGTGAAGTATAATTTTTTCAATAAAGGTCGGTTTATTTTAAGTCTAGGTGGATCTTTATCGCGATTTTCTTCTTCTAAATACAGTGATTATAGTATTCGTTCAGGAAATGGTTATGAAGTTAATATGGAGCAACGCTACATTTTAAAATCTAATAATTCTATTTTCTGTCGTCTTTCGTATGGAGAAAGAAAGCAATCCACATCTCTTGTAGAATTAGAAGAAAAAAATGCAGGTTTGATATGTGGATTGGGTTTAAGTCTTTAAATTATAAAATAAAAAAGCCTCAAGTATTCTCTGACTTGAGGCTTTTTTATTTTATAAGAGATCAAATTTACTTACCAATTACATTTATAGACTTCATTTTGAAATAATATTTGTTGAGTTCCATCAACAGTTAAAGTTTGAAACTCACCAATTTTTTGAACCGGTTGAGTATTTGCTATGATTAAGTCAGTTAAAAAATATCCTGGTTTAGCCTCGATATATTGAGTTGAGCCAGACTTAATATTTTCATAATAACTTAAAACTTGTCCTAGATTGTTTTTAACGATTAACTTTCCTTGAGATTCATTATAGCTGAGAATATTGCCTTTTTTGGATTGGCAAATTGATACAGGTCCGCCAGCAAAAGCTTGGCTAGTTAAGATTAGAACAGATAAAGTCAGCACAGATTTTTTCATGACAAATTCTCCTTCACGATATTAAAGATTTAAATACTTAATATAAGTTTTAATAATTTCACAATCTTTATACAACACACAATGTATACTCACAATAGGGCGTCTAGAGTTTTTATTCTCTTTTGCAGAATCATAATTTTGATATATTTAGGATAAATATAAAAGCTTTAGTGTGTAACTTAATTTTACATCTTATATATTTTTTATGTAAATAATTTTGACAGCTAGATGAGAGAGTTACGATAAGCCGTCTCAAGAAATTGAAGGCTCGTACAATTTAAAATTAAATTTTTGATAAATTAATTTAAATATCAAATTTTGGTAAACAAAGTTAATTTTTAAACTGACTCTGAAATTGCTCTTCGCTATAATCGTAATCTGTATGGAATTTGGAAAACTTCACTCTATAGATCATGTCAATTGGACTTTGCCGCCAGATGATGAAGATTCAATGGACTTCTTAAAACAGCTCCCACAAAAAAAGAGCGGTGAAACTCAATTCTATATAGGAACGCCAGCATGGGGTCATAAAGAGTGGATTGGTAAGATTTATCCGTTTAAAACGCAACCAAAAGATTTTTTACGTTTTTACTCTCAAGTGTTCAATACAATAGAGCTTAATACGACTCATTATCAAATTCCTTCCAAAGAAAAAGCCCAAGAGTGGTTAGGGCAGGTTTCAGAAAACTTTTTATTTTGTCCAAAACTATTTCAAGGAATTTCTCACTCACCAAATGGTCTTTTAGATAAAAATCTTTTAAAGGATTGGTTTTATTTTTTGGAAAATCTCAAGTCACATTTAGGACCTGTTTTTGCTCAATTTCCTCCACATTTTGATTATAGTCGAAAGGCTCAACTTTTTAAGTTTTTAGAGACTTGGCCGAAAGATTTTGAGCTGTCTTTGGAGCTTCGTCATCCTTCATGGTTTCAAAATAATCATGTATTGGCTGCATTAAGAAATTACCTACAAACTAAAGGAGTAGGCTTGGTTATTTTAGATGTTGCAGGAAGAAGGGACCTTGTGCATACGTCCGTGAGTGCGCCATTTGTACAACTCCGGTTAATTGGCAATAGTCTTCATCCGAGCGATATTCAAAGGGTACAAGACTGGTCGATTAAATTTGAAAAGTGGAGCAGTCTTGGGTTGAAAAAAGTTTTCTTTTTTGCACACCAACCAGATGATATTTTGGCGCCAGAGTTTAGCCGAGAAGTCGTAAAGATTTTAAACCATGATTGTCATGCCAATCTTCAATCTATACCTGATATTTCACAAATAGAGCCTACACAGAAAAGCTTTCTTTGCTTTCATTGAATTAAATCTATATTTACCAGACTGCATTTTGCTTAAAAAAATGATATATAGATGCCTTAATTAAGAGCTAACTCTTCTTTTTAAGATTAAATCTGAATATAAATACTAAAATGCTTGACGAAGAATAGGGGTAACATTAAATTCTTTTCCACGAACTTACATTTTTAATGTAATTGCGGGAGTAGCTCAGTTGATAGAGCGTCGCCTTGCCAAGGCGAAGGTCGCGGGTTTGAGCCCCGTCTCCCGCTCCAATTTTTTAAAGTTGGTTCGACCTAATTGGCAGTTCCCTAACAATCCTAAGTACCTAACAACACTACGAGAGAGTTGCAGGTCACTTGTCTTTATTTCAAGAAATTTCGTAATTTTTCAGTCATCGCTTGCCAAGTGCTTGCCAGCATCGAGTTTTAAATAGCAGCGACTAGCGTGTGCTTGCACTCAGTAGCAAGCGCACTCGCAAATATACAAAACTCTTAGTCTTTTTCAGCAAG
>JBKBTW010000064.1:0-12585 GCA_046291245.1 Pseudobdellovibrio sp.
CAAAAGTTGATTGGGGCATTTAGGATCCTTTTTGTTAAGCGTTTTGTCGTTAAAACATATTAACATAAGTCCTGACTGCCCCTGTCATTGAGGGAGAACCCAACTGGTTCTGGTAAATCTTTTACAATGGTTTTTTATGCTGGCTACGCTGCTCAAAAGGCAGAACTTGAAAATCCAACTCTGGTTGTACTTACCGACCGCAATGACCTTGATGAGCAGTTATTTGGGCAGTTTTCTAGATGTATACAAGTTTTAAGAAACCCCTGTTCAAATTGATAGTCGAAAAGAATTAAGAGAAAAACTTCAAGTAGCATCTGGCGGAATTTTTTTCACCACAATACAAAAGTTTATGCCTGAGAAAAAAGGCGATGTGTTTCCGCAGCTATCAGATAGAAAAAACATTATCGTCATTGCTGATGAGGCTCATCGTAGCCAATATGACTTTCTTGATGGTTTTGCTCGTAACATGCGAGAGGCTCTGCCAAACGCAAGCTTCATTGGTTTTACAGGTACGCCGATTGCTAAAACTGACGCTGATACCAGGTCGGTATTTGGGGACTATATTTCAATTTACGATATCGAAAGGTCAATTGAAGATAAAGCAACAGTTCCAATTTATTATGAAGGACGCCTCATTAAGCTTTTAAGAAATGAAGAAATTGATATTGATGATGAAATCGAAGAAATGACAGAAGCTGATGAGTCTTCGGCTGGCCAAAGACAGCGTTCTAAATGGTCATCACTTGAAGCCCTCGTTGGCGTTCAATCACGTCTAGCTGAAGTTGCGCGAGATTTTGTAGATCATTTTGAATCACGTTTAGAGGCAATGGATGGAAAAGCCATGATTGTTTGCATGTCTCGCAGGATTTGCGTTGATTTATATAATGAGATTATCAAAATTCGGCCAGAATGGCATTCTGATCAGGACGACAACGGAATTTTAAAGGTTATCATGACTGGCTCTGCCACTGATCCTCAAGAATGGCAGCCCCATATAAGAAATAAGAAAAAGCGCGAGGATCTTGCAAAGCTTGTTAAAAAAAGTAGTTCTTCAATCAAGATCGTTATAGTTCGAGATATGTGGCTTACCGGCTTTGATGCTCCTTCAATGCACACAATGTACATTGATAAGCCAATGCGTGATCACGGCCTTATGCAAGCCATCGCTCGCGTGAATCGAGGATTTAAAGATAAGCCCGGCGGCCTGGTTGTTGATTATATCGGAATCGCTGATGCCCTCAAGAAAACCATGAATACTTATACCGAGAGCGGCGGTAACGGCAGACCAAATTTAGACAAAGAAGAAGCCGTTGCCGTGATGATGGAGAAATATGAAATCTGTCACGGAATCATGCACGGATTTGAATACACTAAGGGTTTAGCTAATGCCGCTGAAGCTTTAAAAATGATACCGATGGCACTAGAGCATATTCTGTCGCAAAAAGATGGAAAGAAACGATTTACAGACGCTGTTTATCAGTTCTCTAAGGCTTTTGCTCTCGCTGTCCCTGATGAAGCTACTATTGATGTACGAGATGAACTTGTGCTTTTTCAAAATTTGAACGGCGCTCTTAATAAAACAGAGCCAAACAAAGCTTTGAAGACAGAAGACAAAGAACACGCAATCCGGCAGCTACTTTCGAAAACGGTGTTTTCAGATGGCGTGATTGATATTTTTACTGCCGCTGGGCTCAAAAAACCAAATATCTCTGTTTTATCTGATGATTTTTTGGCAGAAATCAGAGGCTTGCCGCAAAAGAATCTTGCTATTGAATTGTTGGAGCGACTTGTACGCGATGAAGTTAAAACAAAACTACGTCGAAACAAAGTTCAAGAACGACAGTTCTCAGAAATGCTTGATGCTTCTTTACAGAAATATAAAAATCGCGCCATCGAGGCTGCAAAAATTATCGAAGATCTCATCAATATGGCAAAAGACATTAGAGAAGCTCACAAACGCGGAGAAGACCTTGGATTAGGCGAAGATGAGATGGCATTTTACGATGCTCTTGAAATCAACGACTCCGCCGTAAAAGTTCTTGGTGATAAGGTGCTCAAGCATATCGCCATGGAGCTTGTAAAAGTCATTAAAGATAATCTTGATGTCGACTGGGCTGTTAAAGATACCTCGCGCGCCAAAGTTAAAATGGCCGTTAAGCGTTTGCTTAAGAAACACGGTTACCCACCAGACCTTCAAGAAAAAGCTACTTTGCTTGTGTTGGAGCAGGCTGAGGAATTGTGTAAGGAGTGGGCTGTATAAATGTACATTTCAAAAGTTACAATTCAGAATTTTAAACGCTTTAAAGGAAAATTTACTCTGGAATTGAACAAGGGAACGAACATACTCGTTGGCAACAATGAAGCTGGGAAATCAACGATTTTAGAGGCAATTCATCTTGGACTATCAGGATTACTAAACGGTCGTCCGTTAAAAAGTGAACTTACGCAATATCTTTTCAATAAGGAAATTGAGAGTGAATATATTGAGAGTTTGACAAGTAAAAAGCCTACACCGCCGCCATCTATTTCTATCGAGTTATTTGTAGATAGCGAAGTAGACTCACCGGCATTAGCGATGCTAGAAGGCGATAGTAATAGCGAAAAAACAGACGCTCATGGTATTTCATTCAAAATAGAATTCGACGAATCTTACCAGGCCGAGTACTCCGAACTTCTTCTTGCCGGCAATATAAAAAGCTTGCCTATAGAATACTATAAAGTTTCCTGGAAATCATTTGCTCGAGATTCAATTACAGCAAAAAGTATTCCACTCAAATCTGCACTTATTGATTCGTCCGGAACTAGAATTCAAAATGGATCTGATCTTTATATATCACGTATAATTAGAGATAATTTAGAAGATAAAGAGCGAGTTGAAATTTCTCAAGCACATCGTCAAATGAGAGAAAGCTTCATGGATACACCAGGAGTAAAGGCGATTAACACCAAAATCAACACAAGCGCTGCAATTTCAGATAAAGAAGTTAAAATATCGGTTGATATGGCGACTCAAAACGCCTGGGAAATGAGTCTTATGACTTATCTTGATAATATTCCATTTCATTATATCGGAAAGGGAGAGCAAAGTATTATTAAAACAAGTCTCGCCCTTAGCCATAAAAAGTCTCAAGAAGCCAGCCTACTACTTATTGAAGAGCCAGAAAATCACCTATCGCATACAAGACTTAATGAACTTATTAACAGAATATTATCTGCTAATAGCGAAAAACAAATCATTGTTTCAACTCACAGTAGCTACGTTGCTAATAAACTGGGGCTAGATTCATTGATCTTCTTAAATGATTCAAAAAGCACTAGGCTAAATGAACTTTCTCCTGAAACTAAATTGTTCTTCCTTAAGCTAGCTGGATACGACACATTGAGAATGATTTTATCCAAAAAAGCTATTCTTGTTGAAGGCGACCCTGATGAATTAATTGTTCAAAAGGCTTATCTTAATAAAAATGCAAAGTTACCTATAGAAGATGGCGTTGACGTCATTTCCGTTGGTACTTCATTTTTGAGATTTCTGGAAATAGCAGAGAAGATAAATAAACCTATTGCTGTAGTTACAGATAATGATGGTAATGTAGACGCTCTCCGAAAAAAATATAGGAATTACCTCGGCACGAACAAAAAAAACAATATTGAAATTTGCTTTGATGAAAACATAGATATTGGGGAAATCGAAAATTTCAATTATAATACACTCGAACCAAAAATCTTAAAGGCAAACAGTCTTTCCCTATTTAACAAAATTTTTGACTCAAAATTCACCTCCGACGACCTCATGTTAGCTTACATGAAATCCAACAAGACCTTGTGCGCCTTAAAAATCTTCGACACTGCTGAGGGAGTACAGTTCCCAGAATATGTTCGCAATGCGATCTGAAAACACCGAGCTAAAGCATCTGTTTGTCGTTGCATCAGCCGGGTCTGGAAAAACAACTTACCTTGTTGAAACAGCTTTAAATATAAACGACAAAAACGTTCTAATAACGACATATACAGAAGCAAATGCTGAAGAAATAAAAACCAAAATCATCGAAAAAAATGGATCAATTCCAAAAAATATTCATGTCCAAACATGGTTTTCGATTCTTCTTCAACATGGTGTCCGCCCATACCAAGGCTACTTCATACAAAAGGAAGTTGCAGGAATGATTCTCATTCAAGGTCAATCAGCTCGATACACGAAAGAAACAGATATAGAGCATTATTTTTCTGAGAACCTAAAAGCATACTCTGACAAAATCTCAAAGTTTGTTATTAAGTGTAATAATGAATCGCGCGGAAAGGTAATTTCGCGATTTGGTCGTATTTATAGTCACATTTTTATAGATGAAGCACAGGACTTAGCTGGCTATGATTTAGATTTTGTCCGATTGCTTTGCGCCGGCACAATTAAGGTTATCCTTGTTGGCGATCCACGACAAGGCACCTTCTCTACTAATAACTCTGCCAAAAATAAAAAATATCGCCGTTATGAAATTTTAAGTTACTTTAAAGATAACCCGATTGTTGATCTAAGTATTAAGGATTCTCTTTTAATTAAGAATTATCGAGGTATCCAGCAGATTTGTGAATTAGCTGATAAGCTTTTTCCTGAATTTACCAAAACATCATCAGGAAACTCTGAGCCGACAGACCACCAAGGAATTTTTCTTGTTAAAAAAAGTGATGTTGAGAAGTATATCACTGCGTATAAACCGATAATTCTAAGAGATAAAAAGAGTGTCCCGGTTAGTCCAAATGCTTCAGCAATGAACTTTGGAACGTCGAAAGGGTTATCTTTTGATCGAGTTCTAATTTATCCAACAAAACCAATGACTAATTGGCTTAAAAACAATGACAGTGAGTTGGCCGATATGAGTCGTGCAAAATTCTATGTGGCCATTACCAGGGCAAGACAAAGTGTAGCCTTCGTCTATGACTATAAAGACTCAGAAGTAATTGATGGATGTGAAAGGTACGAAGTAAACTGATAAACAGAAAATAACGTCGATTTTAACTATTAATATACTTTTGAATTATTCGATATATTACAGATTAACATTACATTCTTAACAATACCTAAAATACCACAATGCAACTATTCGATTTTATTGATTTTTTATTGGTCGCAATGGCAAACTAAAAACAGGAGTACACAGTATGATATTTAATTATAAATAGAGCGGTATTACATAGAGTATGAGCGTCCAAAATATAGCAATTCAAATACTAAAAACTAACGGCCCAATGCTTACTGGCGAATTGGCAAAATTAATCGCTCAGCGAAATAAGTCAAAACTTGGAGCTGCAACAACTGCTGTATCGAGGCTAAAACGACCAATCGTGAAATTAAAGGGAATCGCATTCTTAGACAATCAAAAGTATGTATATCTTGAAGAGCAATTTCCAAATCATCAATTTCAGGAAAAACTAAGATGGTATCTAACTCAGCAGAACATAGCAGCAGGTAGAGCTCTTCATGGTATCTCTGCTCGTGGTGGTGTCATTAGGGAAAAAGAATTTTCTATTATCAGTGGGGCCCCTTCGAAAAATTTAAAAAAACAACTCAGAGACAATATTGTTCTGAATCAGTTGAAAGAAAACAGATTAATAAAAACTAATAATACTAACCCAAACAATGCTTTTATATATGATGCCAATTTATTGGCAGATCTTAAAAATCATGCAGTCATTTTTTCTTTGTCGGACTTACTGATTGAAAAGTGTACCGAGTGGTGTTTGCGAGTTGGGTTTACATCATCGGGAATAAAATCAAATCGTCTTATCTCAAAAGATTTACCACAGTTTGGACTCTTCAATTGGGACATAGTATCGCCCACTTATCTAAATGGCTTAAGGACATATAATAAAAAGAGCAAAAAAGTCGAATCTGGTTTTTTTGCCGCTGATGCTATCATATCTCCTAATGTTTTAAATAAGGCCGATTTGTCTGCGTTTAAGAATAAAGTAGAAGTAATTAAATCGCTCAGAGGAATGAAGCCTTTTATCCCTGCCATTATTCATTTAGGTATGGAAGAGGCCGCAATCAATGATATGAGAGCAATTGGTGTTATGTGCCTAGAACCAAAATCTTTTGGCGATCCAAAACTGGGTGAAATAATAAAAGAGCTAATGTTTTTTATGACAAACAATGCTGTCTTCTTTAAAGATCAACCACGATTTGAAGAACTAATCAAAAAGGCGTTATCTAATGATTATGGTCGCTTACTCAATCTACCAGGACCACTCTTTCAAATGACGTTAGCCTTTTTGTTTAAACAAGATGGTCACTTGGTTGAATATGAAAGAAAAGCTTACTCTGGAAAAGGCAATGCTGAGATTGATCTCTGGATTATCACGAATCAGCATGAACTCATTAGTGTTGAATCTAAGGGACTCAAAAGAGGAAAGAAAATTGATCCAAATCAAGTAATCGAGTGGATTGAAGTTAAAAGACCAAGAATAATAGAGTGGAGTAAAAACAACTACAGAGACAATAAGTACAAGCCTGTAAAGTTTAAATTTATAATATCATCCGAATTCGAAGAAAAAGATTTACAGACTTTTCAACAAAAAGCGAATGCAGAATACAAAAGCAACCCAGTGGAATTCTTAGATATTTCATACGTAAAGAAAATGGCCAAAACCTTCAATCAGACAGAAATACTCAACTGACTAGATGAGCATTACGGATAAAAGGAGGAATGATTGGTTCATATACCAAAACTCCTCAGTAAATCTCGCCTCATGCGTGGCTATCAGTGCCTCAAAAGCATTTATTTAACTATTCACAACAAAATGCTTGAGCCTCCCGTCACTCCTGATTTACAGGCCATATTTGACCAAGGAAATGCTGTTGGCGCTGAGGCTCGAAAAAAGTATCCACATGGCGTGATGGTTGATAATCCTGCATGGGATTTTTTTGGAGCATTAAAGAAAACTCGCGATCTTCTTAAAAATGAAACTGAAGTCATTTTTGAAGCTGCTTTCGAATACAAAGGTTGCTTTGCTCGTGCTGATATCATTGTTTACTCTAAAGAATCAAAGCGATGGTCAATTTACGAAGTAAAATCAACGACAAAAGTTAAAGATGAACATTATGATGATGTCGGATTACAAGCTTGGATTATGGCAAATTCTGGCTTACCAATCGAAAAGATTTGCATCATGCACATCAATAACGAATGTCGATATCCATATCTTGAAAACCTGTTTACAACTGTTGATGTTACAGAAGAACTTCGTAATCGTCATAATGAAATACCTGCAAAATTAAATAGTATATTTAAAACGTTAAAATCAGAAACAGTGCCAGATATCGATATTGGCAAACACTGTTCGTCTCCAAACGATTGTCCATTCATGCAGCACTGCTGGGCTGAAAAACAGATTCCATCGTATAGCGTATTTAATCTTCCACTGATAAAAAACAAAAAGTGGGATTTATATTCTGAAGGCATCATCAATTTAGATGATCCAAGGCTTCGCAGTACTGTTGAATTATCGCCGGCACAAGAAAGAGCAGTCGACGTTTTTATATCAAAAAAACGTCATGTTGACGTGGCTGGAATAAAAAACGCATTATCCTCGTGGAAATTCCCGATGGTATTTTTAGATTTTGAAACAATCAATCCTGCTATACCTAGATACGAATCAACAACCCCATATCAGCAAGTGCCATTTCAATTTAGTGCTCATATCTGGCACTCGCCAGAATCTGAACTTAATCATAAGGAATATTTGCATATCGATTCGAGCGATCCTAGACCAGAACTCATTAAAAAACTAATTGATGCATGTGCTGGAGATGGATCAATCGTTGCATACTATTCGACATTTGAAAAACAGCGTATTGAAGAGCTTGCTGAATATTCATCAACATATCGAGATCAATTAAATGACTTGCTATCACGATTTGTTGATCCACTGCCGATTTTTCGAGATTTTGTTTATGACAATGGATTTGAAGGATCGTTTAGTTTAAAAACTGTTGCTCCGTCAATACTGGGCGAGTCTTATTCATACATTGGAATGCTTGTAGACAACGGAACAGCAGCACAACGTGCCTTTGAAGAAATAATTAATCCCTCAACACCAGCTGATCGTCGTCAAGATCTGATCACAGCATCTCTTGAATATTGCAAGAAAGATACTTTGGTAATGGTTGAATTGGTAAAGTGGTTATACGAGGTAAAAAATGAAGAACAAATCTGACAAATTAAGCACGGGTCTATCTGGATTAGCAGGTGAATACTTTGTGGCTGCCGAGCTAACCAGAAGAGGTTTTTTAGCAAGTATCATGCTCAGAAATACTAAGGGAATTGATATTTTGGCTGCAACCAGTGATACGACTAGAACTATTTCTATTCAAGTAAAGACAAATCAAAATTCTGACAAATCTTGGGTTCTCAATAAAAAATCTGAAGACATTAAAAATAACAATTTTTTTTATATCCTAGTAAACCTCGAAACTAAATCGGGCTATCCAGATTTTCATATTGTGCCAAGCGAAGTGATTTCTAGAACAATTGCCGATGACCACAGTAAGTGGTTAAGTAAGCCAGGAAAAAAAGGCCAAAAAAGAGTGGATAACACAATCCGAAAATTTAAAGATACAGATTTAAAATATTTAAATCGCTGGGATCTTTTAATTTCTATTTTTACCTAGCCCTATGTGTTTTCAGTTCATTCTATAAAACTAAAGACAACAGACTGTTTTATCATCACCTGACAATTCAGACACAATATCAGCGAAATCTTCATCTGAAGTAATGATTAGCTTTATTCTTGAAGCATTAAATAAATTAATGATCATCGCATCTGAACTTGCAGATCCTGAATTCTCAATAATTCGAATAACTTCATTCCAGCTTAAATCTGACTCGAGTATTCCTTCTGAATCGCCTTTCGTAAAAGAAATTGTATTAATTCCCATTTCGTTTTCGATTTGATCCCATTCAGATTGAAGTTTGCCATATAAATAATTAGAACAAAAAAGATCCCAAATTGGTTCTTCAAATGTTGAACCTATTTCAATAAAAAGTTTTTTAATTTGTTTAATCTCTTCTTCTTGTACGCGAAAAGTTTTTCCAGAATCTTTCGCTTCTTTGGCACGGCGATGAAGTGACCTTAATTTATCATATATTTTATCAGGTAAATGGGTTCCATAGTCTTCATAGAGATCAACGGCAGCTTCAGCGATGATGACTCGTCTTACGTTATTTAAAAACTCTGATTTTATATTTGCATTAATCCATCGAGGGATTTGATTATCAGTCAATAATGACATCAAATCATTTGCCTCTTCATGGAATAAATCAGTATCTAAAGTTGCGCCAAATAGAACACTAGTATCAATAATACAACCACTTTCAAAATCATGACTTTCTTCAATCATTTTTTTTAGATTTCTTTTAGTGAGAATTTTTGCCATCTAGTTTAAACCTCGGCATTACGATCGGTTGCGACTCGTTTATTTTTTGAAGCTTCTTCTTTTTCTTTAATGCGTTTAAGTGCATCAATTAACTCTTGTGAAGGCTTTTGCTTTAATAGTTTATTAAATGATTCGGCTACTTTTTTTACGCCGTCTTTTTGTCCCATTTTTAATTGGCTTTTATCCATATGAATCTCCAAATTAATAATTTTAAAACTCTTATAATATAACACAGGTTTGCGCTCTTGCAAGTTATCGAAAACACATGACTTTTATGGTTATCATGGTTTTGCTACCTCCACCAAATAAGCCCGCGATTGGGGGTACTTTTTAATACATACACATTTACCAACACGAAGGGTTTTGATCAAGTTTGGGTGGATCATAAATTCTTCAACTTCTCGCTTACTGCCGTTGCCAGATTCAATTTGAAAAAATCCAAATCGCTCGGTTTGCTTGGTGTGTTTCCAAACGGTCCGAGTTCCGGCCATTCCGGATATCATTTCTGCGCTCTCTGGTCGCTTCTGTAAGAAAGCGTACAGTGTAGAGGTGTTTCCCATCAGTCTGCCTGCAAACTCAGGGCTAATGCGCTGTAAATCGCAAATCTCTTGGTGTGCAACTACGACTGACATTTTAGACGATCTCGCGCGGTCTAGGAAACCAATAAAATCTTCTTGAGCTAAATCTGCAAACTCATCGACAATCACTGAAAAATGTTTGCGATCTTCTTTTGAAACTTCAGCATCAACTTTTGCGGATACTGATTTTAAATCTTGTAAAATAAAACGACCTATCGCTTTAGCGGTCTCTGAATACCTTCTGGTATCTAAAAAGATAAAAACAACTTTACCTGTTGTTACCGCATTAAATAAATCTATACCTGGATCATTTGTCGAAACAAGTTCACCAAAATCAGACAAGACGATACTTTCAAGTTGTGTGCGTAAACCCTGAAGTGAATTATAGTGTTCTTTTGAATCCATAAATTCTTTCAAACTTTGCGCATAGGATTTCAATTTTGCATCTGTCATTGGTATCTCGTTGCCGATTTCGATGATCTTTTTTGGATTTGAAGCACATTCTAAAATTGTGCCCAAATGAAAACCTTGTTTTTTATTATCTCGAACCCAGCAAAGTAAAATCAATAGCTTCAAAAGAAAGCTCGATGATTGGTTTTTGTAATACTCTTCCGACCAATTCAGACTATTCACAATTCGATCACGAAGTTGGGTTGCGGTTCCATCCAGTATTAAGTTATATGGGATCGACATTTCTTTTTCAGTTAATGAAAAGATCCTTAAATCATCAATCCGTCCAGCATTGATCACATATTGAGAAAACTTTAAAATTGTATCCATGTCTGCCTTTAGATCGATGAAAAGTAGCCCTTTGCCGTTTTCAATACGTTGTTTGATAATATGAGAAATTAAAACCGTCTTACCATAACCAGAAGCCCCAACGATGTGAACGTGATGATTCAGCTGTCCTTCAGTTAATTGTTCTTTACGCCAAAGCGAACCTGACACCTTGCCGAGTTGAATACGTTCGTTGTCATTTTTATTATTTTTGTAAAATAATTGAGTGACTTGTTCCATAGATTAAGATTCCTTTTGTTCAAGAATTTCAGATAACAAATTAAATTGAAAGCACGACTGAAATAATTCGGTCTGATCTTTGATCAGATCTAAAACAGTTTCTTTTTCACAAATAAAATGAACCAAATCAAAAATGGGTTGTTCGCCATTTTCAAGCATCAATTGAATATATCGCTTAATCTTTTGTTGATAGCGGTCTTTGGATTTGCGAGCGATTTCTAATTCAAAGGCAACTTTTTTGCCGTTGGCATTTGTATAAATCGCATCGGGTCTGAATTCAGTCGGTAAAAACTTTCGATATTCGTCGAATTCAGACAATTGTCGTTCTGAAATCCAAGATGCAACTTTGCCAGTTTCTTCAAATGCTGTTCTAATTTGAATTACTTTCTGATCGTGATCGTAAGTGCGACCATCGACATCGGCAAGCGGTCTAGAAAACAAACGACCAAAGCGACTATTTTTTAAAAACAGATAACCTTTGTTCGTAGCAATGTATAACGTTCGATGGCAGACATCTTTGACAACCTTTAAAAAATTAGCTTTCACCAAATTTGCAACGCGTTCGCGCGCCCAGCGCAAACACAAACTTTTTTCGCCTTGTTTGGTATACTTGAAAAACTTTGAATGGATATCCTCGATCGTTGAAAACTTCATCTCAAGTACGAATTCAATGATATCTAGATCTCTTGCAGTTAATCGAAAATTTTCTTTTTGTATTAACTTTTGTTGCGGTATCTGTGCATCAAAAAATGTATAAGCTGTTTGCATAAATCCTCCAAATTGTTAACCAAGCCAATTAAAATTGGTTGGTTCCCGAGTTCACATCCGTAAACTCTATTTATTAGTTTAGTTAAAAGTCCGCTCGTGCTTATGTTATCTTTCTTAGGCAAGGCCACGCTTTGCTGACCACCTGCTCTCAATACGTTGGGAGTGGGTGGTCAGCAAATTTAAGTGGACGAGCCAGACTCCTAAGTCCCCGAAAACACGAGCGGACTATATTTAAAAAAGGTAAAAACTCACTCATCGAAGTGAGTGCTTTTTTCGGGAACCCAGTGAGTGGGTAAGTGGGATGGGTGTGACTTCTGGTAGCTGTTCGATAGTCAACCACGGTTGACTATCGATTAAAACATTGCGATCGCGGCAATCGCGCCAACATCGATTGCGCAGTTGCGCTAGTCAACCGATAGTCAACGAGGGCTCAAAACTAGGCTCAATTGGCCTTAATATGCCTTACTCGATTTTCGCGCTAAATACCTTGATATTATTAAACAATTCTGAAATTTCAGTGACTTAGTAAAAACAGACAAAATGCCCTCATAACCCGAAGGTCGTAGGTTCGAATCCTGCCCCCGCAACCAATTTTTTCATAAATCATTCATCATACAAAATTAAAAGGCTCTTCTCACTTAACAGTTTATCACACAGCGCAAGTCACTAAAAACGGTTCTCCCCCAAAGATAGGGGCACTTCAAGATTTATGTTAACCACAATGAGCTTTCACTCTGATTTTAAAATTACCAAAGTTATGCATACCATAGGCTCTGTTTTGTATCTCATCCATTC
>JBKBTW010000065.1:0-12489 GCA_046291245.1 Pseudobdellovibrio sp.
AGGGCAGCTAAAATTGAAATCGGATGTATAAATGAATTAAACTGGATAGCTAAAATCATGTAGGCCACTAATATCCCCATGAGCAAAGCCGTAGTTAAGCTTTTAAAGCTTTCAGTTAATCCCGCCGCGGCACCTTCTAAATTAAAAGAGTATTGTTCCGGTAAAACCTCTTTAGATATGGCTTCAGCACGCGCTAAGACTTCGCCTTGTGATTTACCTGGAGCAGGACTTCCGAACACACCAATCGATCTTTGTCGATTTAAACGCGTGATAGATTGGTAAGTTTCATTCTCTTCGGTAGACACGAGCTCTGATAAAGGAACACGAAGGCCAAAGCTGTTACGAACTTCGATTTTCGAGATATCGCTGGATTTTGCAACCTCATCACTAGGCAATTTAACACGGATATCGTAGCGTCGACCATCTGAGGTAATTTGATTTTGTCTAACTCCTGCAACTGTAGCGGTTAAAGTTTTAGCTACAGCATCAATACTTACGCCTTTTGCAGCCATGGCATCGCGATTAGGTCTAATTAAAAACTCAGGTAAACCAAGTTTAAAATCTGTATCAATTTCTGAAACCAGTTTTTCTTGGTTTAATTTGTCTATGATAAGTTTAGATTTCTCCTCTAAAACATCTAAATTAGGACCACGAATATTAAAAGATATTGGGTCTTGTCTTCCTGATGTTAGTCCACGAGATGAATTGTCGCGCATAGATATTCTGACGCCCTTGATTTGGGCTAAATCTTTACGAAGGTCATTCATAATTTGCAAATGGGTTACATTACGTTCTTCGCGAGGAGTTAGATAAAGAGGCATATAAAAACCAGATACAGAAGATGCTCCTGGACCTCCACCTACAGATAACAAGTGACGAGTAATGTATTGATTCTTTTTGATAATGGCTTCGACCTCAAGAGCCTTTTTATATGTTGGTTCTAGAGCGGTTCCGGTAGGAGTTTGTCCTGTTAAGATAATGATGTTTTGGTCTTGGCGCGGAACAAATTCTTTCTGAACGCGTGTAACGAGCAACATTGATACGGCAAATATAACGATTGAGGCAAAGATCACAGTTTTTGAGTATTTTAAAGTTTTTTGCAACACGCTTTGGTAATTCATAGAAAATTTATGAAATAAATCTTCAAGATAATGCTCAAACTTAGATGTTTTAGGAGAGGTCTTCATGAAGAAAGCTGCTCGCATAGGTGTGATCGTCACCGCTTCTAGTAATGAAAGTAAAACCGCGGCTGACATAGTTACGCCGAATTGAAAAAAGAATTTTCCTGTAATACCGCTCATGAACACGACTGGTAAAAACACAGCGACAACCGCTAATGTTGCCGCCGTAGCGGCTGGTAAAATCTCCATTGATCCATCGTAAGCGGCTTGGACCGGAGATTTTCCCATTCTGTAATGGCGAACTATGTTTTCTAAGAGCATGATGGCATCATCGACAACGATGGAAATAGCTAATGTCAGTGCCAGCAATGTGAAGAGATTCAAAGTAAATCCAGAGAAATATAAAATTGTAAAAGTACCGACAATAGATGTCGGGATAGAGAACAAGATGTTTACAGCAGCTTGTAAGCTTCCTAAAAAGAAAAAGCATACTAAAATTGTTACGATCGCAGCGATAACAAGTTTGTGCACCGTCGTGTCCACAACAGCTTTAGTGGATTCCGTGAAATCTATATTGACACGTATTCCATAACCTTCAGGCAGGGTATCTTTCAGCTTGTTGACTTGTTCTCTTACTTTTTCACTTAACACAACCTCATTGCTGCCACGTTGTTTTTTTATGGCAATGGTGACGGCATCTTTGCCGTCAACACGAGCTATCCTGCGGATATCACTCAATCCATCTTCGATTTGAGCGACATCTTTCAAACGATAAACTCGGTCTTGAATCGTTTGTCCACCGCGTTTGAGTATGCGGATATTTTCTATTTCCTGAGGTGTGGTGGCTTCACCCAGCCACCTAACGCGGTACTCTTTTTTATTATCTGTAAATTGCCCGGCTGAAGCCTCTAAATGTTGAGATTGAAGCGTATCTAAAACATCCGCTACTGTTAAATCAGCTGCCTTAAGTTTTTTAATATCAGGCCACACACGCAGGTTTCTGGAGCTGAACCCTCCGATATCAACTTCACCAATCCCGGGGATAAATCTAAATTGATCTAAAAGATAGTTTTCAGCCCACTGAAGTGTTTCTCTTAAAGGACGCTCTGTCGTCACAGAGATGAACATAATGGGTGATTCTTCAGGATTACGTTTGCGGATAACAGGAGGATCGACGTCATCAGGGAGCCTAACTTGGCTCATAGCTGTTTGAACCTCTTGAAGGGCAATGTCAATGTTGCGGTTAATATCAAAGTTAAGGGTAACACTTCCGCCCCCTTGTCTGACAGAAGAACGCATTTCCTCAATGCCTTCAATAGAAAGTAAAGCTTGTTCTATAGGGTCAATAATTTCAGCTTCTACGACTTCAGGAGCTGCACCATCATAAGAAACTGAGATACTTAAAACAGGAAAATCTACATCGGGCATTTGGCTTACGCCCAATTTATTGAATGTAATAGCACCAAAAATAATAAGTGCAGCCATAACGATCCAAGCAAAAACAGGTCTTCTTATCGAAATACTAATTAAGTTCATAGAAATTGTATCCTTTAGCGTTTGATATCGTTTTCATTGTATTGAGTTGTGTAAAGCCGAGTGCTACTTTCGGCTTTACGCATTTTTGCGTAAAGCTGGTAAAGTCTAAGTTCACTCTCAGAGGCATCCACCTCAAATGTTGTCATTTGAAGCGTCGTTGTGCGACCTTGTTCGAAACGTTTTTTTTCAAGATTAAGCTTTTCATTTTGAATTTTATAAAGATTTTGCGCGATGATGACTTGCTCTTGCAGTTGTTTTAAATTTCGATCGAGTTCTTGCCATGATATCTCAGATTCTTTTAAAAGACTTTCTGCTTTGTATTGAAGTGCTGTTGCTTGGAGTTTAGAGGTCTCTCTTTGGCTTTTAACGAGATCTCGATCTAGATTCATGGATAAGACAAGACCAATTTTTTTCTGAGTATGGTTTTCGTTGATAGATTCTTTCCAAGAAGGATTAAACTTATCCTCTATGCCATTTGCGCCGTAACTTGCGTAAAGATCTAGAGATGGCCTTGTTGAATCTGCGACTTGTTCAGCGAGAGCGATAGAATGTAGAAGTTTACTTTGGGCTGCTAAAGCATCTAATCTTAAAGGAGTATTACTATTTTTTTGAGCTAGTTCAGAATTTTGTAGAGTACGAGTTGTTTCAAGATTTTTTATGTTGGCAGTTACCTCAGTAAAATTTAATTCTGGTAAGTAAATCTGTAATTTTTTTTTGACCGTCTCTAAATTATTTTGAGCGGTGATAAGATCAAGTTTTCTTTGAGCTAGTAGAGCTTGGATTTGCAATAAATCGGTTCTTTCCGCAGCAAATTGTCCCACTCTTTTTTTAGCCCATTGTTCAAGGCTCTCACTGCGTTTAACATTGGCAATTCGGATTGAGACTTCTTTGGTTGCTAAAATCCAGTCCCAATAAGTGGATTCAATCTCATTGAGCAATTGTTGTTTTTCATAATTTAACAACTGACTTTTATTAAGGTAATCATACTTGTCACTATCACGACGTAACCGTGTAGCTGAACCAAAAGAGTTTCTCCACAGAGATTGAGTGAGTTTAACTTGCCATTCAGCTGTATTTTGTTCTGGATAAAGATTGTCTTTACTTAATAGATTGTGGTCAGCACTGATTGAAAATGTAGTTCCAGTGGAAAAAGGTTTAATAAGACTTAATCCTAAAAGCCCAGAGGTGTTTTCTCGGGGAGGGGTGCCGGACGGAGATTCTCTGAAGTCCTTGTAGGCGTTTACTTCTGCATTTAATAAAGGAGATAAATCAAGATCTTTAGTTTTAAAATCTGCATCTAAAGATTTGATAGAAGCTTCAATGCTTTGAAGTGACTTAGAACTTTCATTTACCATATCTAAAATCTGATTCACTGAGTAATTGCTTGCAGCCTTGTCTTGAGCATGGAGTACAACTGGATTTAGTGTTAAAAAGCTAACAATTAAATTTGATAAACGTATTTTAATTTTTTTAAAATTTGAAGTCTGGTGTTTTTTCATAGGTATTAACTGCCTTAATTTTTAATAAACTGCGCTGAGGGTTAAGTACTCGTCTCCAATATTAAGCGTAGGTAAATTATTATTAGGATATTCATCTTCCTCTTGAAGAAATTCATCTGAAGCTTCTATCTTCGCGATTTGCTGGTGCCTTGTAGGCTGAGCAGAGTTCAAATTTTGATTCACTAAGTTGTAAATAAGAAATGCGGCAGCTAAACTGACTGCAAATGATGTACCCCATATAACAGGATAACTTGTATCTTTTTTGAGTTTTAATCTTGAAACAAGTTCATTTAACTCCTCTTGGGAGAAATCGTTTTTTTTAGGAAGAGGTTGATTTTTTTGAAGAAATTTTTTTAACTCATCATCGGATTTATTTGTAAAACTCATACTATTTAACCTCCATGCTTTTGACTGTCGTTTTGTGAGAGCTCAGATAAAAACTGTTTTAAGTGTTCTTTGGCGTAATGAATGCGTGATTTGATCGTGCCTTCGTTGGCTTCAACGATATCTGCAATTTCTGATATTTTTAAATCGTGTATGAAGTATAAAATAATAACTATTCTATGTTCGTCGCTTAATTGAGATAAAGCTCTTTCTACAAGATCCTTATCGCTTAAAGTTTTCTCGATGTTTGTTTTTTCATCGATAATCGTATCAAAATTGTGACTATAGACTTCGGATTTTCTTTTGTGCGTGCGAAGATGATCAAGGGCTACGTTAACGGATATTCTGTATATCCATGACGATAAATGAGACTCATGTTTAAATTGATTTATATGCTTCCATATTTTAATGAAGCTTTCCTGCACAAGATCGTTTAAATGTGATTCTCCCGAAATTTGATATATAACAGATCTAACTAATTTATGATGTTGAGTATAGACATTCGAGAACTGATCTTCATCAGTTCTCACTTTTTTTAGAAAGAGACTGTCCAGCGACAGGGCATTTGTTATAAACTTCATTTTTTGCCGATAACGTTTTTAAATTTAGCCCTTTGTTCTGGGGTCAGTACAGAACGAATTTTTAAAATTTTCTCGAATCTAGCCTTTGCAAAGTCTTCTTGAATAGTTTGCAGTTCAGTAAATTTAGCACGAATCTGCTCTTCTGATGCATCACTTTTCAGAGTTTCTTCAAGTGATTTTTGAGCTTCTCTCAACGCTGTATGTTTTTGTTTCATGTCCTCACGACTGTAACCGCCGGAATCTTTGAGTTGTTTTTTTTGCTCAGCAGTTAAATTTAACTCTTTTTTGATTTTTTTCATGTAGTTAAACTTATCTTTTCCCATGTCCATGCAGTCGCTATCAGCATAACTGTGTAAAGCAGAAAAAATGATGAGAGAGCTCATAACAATAAAATGTTTAGGTTTAAATGTTATCATTTGGATAACCTCCTTTATTGCGTTTGAACATAAGACGACACGCCTATTTAAAAGGTTCAAGGCTTTTAAAAAATAAATAGGCTGCATTCTATCTTTATTTAAGTCTTTAATAGACGTATCTCATAAGAATACGTCTTATATTTGATCTGAAATAAAACATAAGGTCTAGTTTATTCTGCGTCGGTAAGGAAATAGCGTCCTATTAGGCAGGGTTTAATGCGAGGGTTTTCTTAAAAACTATAATATGAACTCAACGGGCAAGATAAATTTTAGGGTTGCGTGTTTCATGGAATCAGGGAAAGGTTTGAATTCTCCCATATTTTGAAGCATGTCTTTAACAGATTGATTGAGTATTTCGTATTTTGAGGCTTCAACAATTTCACTTTTTAAAACTTTACCATGACGGTCTAATTCAAATTTAATTTTTACTGATCCCGTGTAACCCATTTTTTTTGCTAAACTTGGGTATTTTTTGCGTTTGTTGAGGTCAGACTTGAGCTCAGCGTAATAAATTTCTTCTGGTGTTACTGCAACTTGGCCTTCTGTTGATTGAGCATCTAAGGACTGCTGAGTACTTTTTTGTAAGGTGTCTTCGCTTTGTAAATACTCTGAATTTAGAGTTTTACTTGAAGCGGTGATTTGATGTTTTGTAGGGACCTTTTTTTCAATTTTAGGTTCATGTGCTGTCGCGATAACAGGTTCTGCTGGTGAAGTATTTAAAACTAAGTCTACCATAACACTTTGATCAAGGCTTTTAAAGTGTGTTTTAGAGAGAAAAACCACCATAATAGCAAAGCTCACATGTGCTAAAGCTGATAGAATTATGTAATTGTTAAAGTGGTTTTTCAGTGTGTGCAAAACAAGCTCCTCTACGTCAAATTAATACCAGAAAAAATATAAAAATTGAGTTTAGAAGCTTGGTTTTTCGTTGTTGAAAGCTAATTGAGAGATTGCTTTGAGACTGAATCTACACGGCCAATGTAACAGTTTAACGACACGTTGTTTATGGCTGAGTTGCTTTTAGATTTAATCACGCCATTATGGAAATTAATATCAGCAGGAGTCATTTCGATATTCAAATCACCATTTGAATCCTTACATGTGTAAGTTGTTTTTTCAGCAGTTTGAGTAGATTGACAAACATAATCGGTGCTTTGTGACGCGGTTTCAGCCAGTGTAAGTCTAGCTACATTATTTGGAGAGGGGCTGATTTTATCATAAACATTTATAGCTACTTGTGGAATTCCGTATTGATTTCTTTGAGATGTAGTTTCGCAGTAGAAATAGGCCTGTGCTTGTGAGATTAAAAGGGTAGCCATTACAAATGAATAAACTTGAATCATGGATTTCATATATTTTCCTTATTTTTTGATTTAAATTTTAGCAGTCGGCAGAATCTATAACGCTTATCCTCGTATAGAGAAGCTATTTTTTTTTTATTCATGACAACAGAGTAAATGAGATATTTTTTCTAAAGTGCAGTGTCTATAGATTTGACATATTTAAATGGAATAAAGTTTTGATGAGGCTTTCTAAAGTCATTGACCTTATAGAGGTTTTTAAATAACTTAGAGTCAGGTTGGGGAGTAGCTAGCTTCATCCACATGAAGTTAAGAAATCGACATACTGGGAGAAAAGCTTAGGCTTTGATAAAATAACCCCGGTTTCTTAGCAGTTTAAACTGTCAGCAAGACTAACATAGTTGCTTACGAAAGTAAGTGACCATGGTGTTCTTGTATGAAAGTTTTTGAATTATCCCAATCATCAAAAAAACTCTCACAAAGCTCCATGTTGAATATTAGAAGTTAAATAATAGCAGCTAAATAAGAGAAAAAAGCATGGAGATATTAAATGGAAACTTTTGAATCAATTAAAACTATATTTCAGTCATTTTTATTAGTCGTGGCGAGTGAAATGGGTGATAAAACTCAACTTCTGGCATTGGTATTGACAGCAAGGTTTAAGAAACCATTCGTGATTATGGCTGGTATTTTAGTGGCGACTTTACTTAATCACGGTTTAGCTTCTTACGCTGGCGGTTGGGTCTCTGCACAGATAAACCCTGAATACATGAAATGGATACTGTTTGCAACATTTGTTGTTTTTGGACTTTGGATACTAATTCCTGATAAAGATGAAGGGTTGAATGAAAATTATAAATACGGAGCATTCTTAACAACTTTAGTTGCATTTTTTCTTGCAGAGATGGGTGATAAAACGCAATTGGCTACGGTTGCATTAGCTGCTGAGTTTAAGGCCCCAATTGCTGTAACAATCGGAACGACATTAGGTATGTTAGTCGCTGATGGTTTAGCTGTCATATTCGGAGATAAACTGACTCAAAAAATTTCGATGAAATGGATTAGAATTTTTGCCTGCGTGTTGTTTATAGTTTTTGGATTTGGGATATTATTTTATAAGTAATTATCGAGATGCTTTCGGTTTTAAATTGGTTTGAGAATCTGATTTTAAAAATCAGATTCTTTTTAGAAAAAAAGTTTTTGAGCTTTATTGTAAACGTGTAACAGATTGAACTGCTTGGTTGTTACCTATTTTTACAAGTAACTTTACAGTCACATTACGAAATATGCTAGAAAATGTTTTATTTCCTGTAACACCACAGATGTATGAACAGGAGTAATATTTCTATCTTAAGATTTGATATCTGAGTTAACCAATGTGAATTCATAAGATTAAAAAAAAGGAAGAGTTTATAAACTCTTCCTTTTTTAGCATTGTGTAACGGACTCGTATACACTGATGCAATACTAACGAGTATTGATTTTACAAAGAAGTTTCTACTTGCTGAGTAATCTCAGTTTTTGTGTCAGAAGCTTTTTTAAATTTCATATCTAGATTTTCTTGAGTATTTATAAACTCAACTGGTAAAGAATTTTGCAATTTTAAAAAGAATTCTTTGTGAGAAGCCATCTCTTTTATCCATTGTTGGTTGTCTATTTTCATTGCTGCTTTAAATTGATCAGAAGAAAAATCTAAGCCGTTCCAAGTAAGCTCATTGTATTGAGGTGCAAAACCTAGAGCATTTTCAATGGCTGGAATCGTTTGATTAATACGCTCAAACATCCACTTAAGTACACGCATATTGTCGCTGTATCCTGGCCATACAAATTGACCATTTTCATTTTTTCTAAACCAATTCACGATAAATATTTCAGGAGTTTTCGCTACGCGATTTGGGATTTTTAACCAATGTTTAAAGTATTCACCGACATTGTATCCACAAAATGGCAACATAGCCATCGGATCACGGCGAACGACCCCAACTTGCCCAGTTGCTGCGGCTGTTGTTTCAGAACCAATAGTTGCAGCAAGGTAAACACCGGTATTCCAGTCTTTTGCTTGTGTGACTAAAGGGACGGTATCTGCTCTGCGGCCTCCAAAAATAAAAGCACTGATTGGGACACCAGCTGGATTTTCCATATCAACATCAACCGATGGGCATTGGGAGGCAGGTGCGGTAAAGCGAGCATTAGGATGAGCTGCTAGACGTCCACAGTGAGGAGTCCATTCTTGTCCTTGCCAGTCAGTGAGTTTTGCCGGAGCTTCGTCAGTCATACCTTCCCACCAAACATCGCCATCTTCAGTTAAAGCTACATTTGTGAAAATAGTGTTTTTTGAAATTGTAAGCATAGCATTTGGATTTGTTTTAAAGCTTGTCCCTGGGGCTACTCCAAAATAACCGGCTTCAGGATTGATTGCACGCAATTGTCCATTTATATCTGGTTTTATCCAAGCAATATCATCACCTACAGTTGTGATTTTCCAGTCTTGAAGTTCTTGAGGAGGGATAAGCATCGCAAAATTCGTTTTCCCACATGCACTTGGGAACGCGGCAGCTACATATTTTTTTTCTTTCTTAGGTGATTCAATACCTAGTATGAGCATGTGTTCTGCAAGCCATCCTTCTTCTTTGCCAAGTGTTGAGGCTATTCTGAGAGCAAAACATTTTTTCCCTAAAAGCGCATTTCCGCCATAGCCACTTCCAAATGACCAAATAGCTTTTTCTTCAGGATAGTGAACAATATATTTTGTTGTAGCATTGCATGGCCATGCTACATCAGATTGGTCTTTTGCTAAAGGCATACCTACGGAATGAATACATTTTACGTAATCAGTGCTATCGCCTAGTAAATCTAAAACATGAGCCCCCATGCGAGTCATAATTTTCATGTTCACAACAACATAAGGAGAGTCTGATATTTCAATGCCGATTTTAGAAATTGGTGAACCTAAAGGACCCATGCAAAACGGAATGATATACATTGTACGTCCTTGCATGCAACCGTCAAACAATCCACTTAAGGTAGCTTTCATTTCATGAGGTGGAATCCAATTATTTGTAGGACCTGCATCTTCCTGTTTTTCAGAGCAGATAAACGTGCGGTCCTCAACGCGTGCAACATCAGAAGGACTTGATAAAGCTAAATAAGAATTTGGACGTTTTTCAGAGTTTAATTTTTTTAGAGTTCCTTGTTTAATCATCAGATTAATCAAATTTTGATTCTCTTCTTCAGAACCATCACACCAATGAATATGTGCAGGTTTTGTAAGTTGTGCGATTTCTTTAACCCAGTTAATTAGATCTTGGTTTTTAGTTAGCATTTAAGCTGTCTCCTGTTTTTATGAGAAATTTTTAATATTTTATAGATGCATTAGCAAGGATAGATCGTGCAGTTTATTTATTGCTTAATAAACAAACAAACAAGAATGAGGGTAAGGTTTAAAATGATTTAGTTTGCTTTTGAGATGAAGCTTATTTTCATTTTTGATGTTTGGAGTGTTAATTTATTACAGGGTGATGTCTTTTATCCATATTTAGTAGTATTCGCTGCTAACTTTTTTAGACATCTATACCAGTAATGTTAAAAAAACATTAAGGGTCGATATTAAAAATTTCTTTTATTGCTCTAACAAAAGTTTCGCGAGGCAGTACACCCGACGTTAAAACTGGCTCTTGGTTGTCTAAGGTTATAAAGAGAAGTGTAGGAATACTACGAACTTCAAATAGGGCTGATAACTCCGGAGTTTGCTCTGTATTGATCTTAAAGAAATCAACTTTTCCGGTGTACTGTAAAGCTATATCCTCTAAAATGGGAGTGAGCATGTGGCAAGGTCCACACCAATCCGCATAAAAATCGATAATAGTTGGTTTTTTACCACGAAATGACCAGTTCTGATTGTTCTCAAAATCAAAAACTAATTCTTTAAATGATTGTATATCTAAAACTTTGATAGACATGTTTGGGCCTCTCGATATGAAGAATTGAAACTTTAGACATTTTATCTTGTTAAAATTTTGTATGCAAATGAAAGGTTATTGAACGTTATATGAATAGCAAATGAACTTCAGTTGAACGTTTAATGAGAATATTTTCAATCACTTTTCAAATTAGCAAAATTATGAGCTAGAGGTTGTTAAGGACATCATTTGTAACTAAAACAAAATCAGATTGCAAAGGAGTGCAAGATGAGAGCTAAAGCCACATATTGTTTAGGTCTTCATTGTTTTTTAAGAAGTAAAAACGAATGTTCTGCGATCACATATTATAGAAAATGGAAAAAAGTCTATGAAAAGTAAAAAAGCAAAAACGGCACGATTTAAAATTCAAAGAAGACTGTTAACCGAGCTTCCGGGATTGGGAAAAGCAGGAGCGCTTGAAAGACGTCCTTACCCTCCAGGACAGCATGGTGGAAAGCGTATCAAATACTCTGATTATCGATTGCAACTTGAAGAAAAACAAAAAATTAAATTTCACTACGACGTTAAAGAAGAACAATTACTTAGATTTGTTAAAAAAGCCAAAGCTTCTTCCGCTTCTGGTAAATGGATTGAATCATTAGTTAACTTGTTAGAACGTCGTTTGGATAACATAGTTTTCCGTTCGGGGGTGGCAACGAGTATAGCTTCAGCTAAACAACTGGTTTCTCATGGCAAAATTTTAGTTAATGGTGAAAAAGTGGATATAAGATCTTTTATTGTCAATATTGGTGATGAGATTCAAGTGAAGTCTGATGCGTTACTCAATCAAGTCGTTTTGCAAGCTCAGCAATCTCCACGATTGCCGTTACCTGATTGGTTAGAAAAAATCTCAACTGATCAAAAAATTACTGTTAAACTGAAAGATCAGCCTAATCTAGAATCTATTCCATTTGCTTTTGAAGAGGCTTTGGTCACATCCTACTACTCTAAGGTTTAACACTATGAGCAAAGTTAAAACAGCTCGCTCATATAAGTTTGTAAATGATGGCGAGTTTTCAGTGACAGCTTTAGATAAAGAACTCGCGCAGATCATACTTAAAGATGAAGTCTATGTAATGGATTATTCATCTTTAGTGGATCTCACGATGGAGTTAGCTAGTGCTGCCTACATTATGGAAAATGCCACGGAAGAACAAAAATTGACTCATATTAAAATATCTGAAAAAGAGCTTAACTAAGCTCTTTTTGTTCTAAAAGCTGTCAACTCATTTATCCAATATCTTGCAATGTATAACTCAAGTGAGGCGTGGTTTTTTATTTCGCTTTTTGAGTAACTGAGAGTAATGTTTGTTTTTATGAAAACACTTACACTAGCAGGGTCTTTACGTAAAGACTCATTTAATAAAAAAATAGCCCAATACGCAGCGAACCTTTTACAAGATAAAAAATTATCTGAAGAGGTGACTTACTGTGATCTTCAACCTTTAGAAATACCTGTATATGATGGAGATGTAGAGGGAAAATCGGGTTTACCTCTAGGTGTTGTTCGTTTAATTGAGCATATAACTCAAGCTGATGCTCTTGTGATTTCAACACCAGAATATAATGGTTCAATTCCAGGTGTATTAAAAAATGTCTTAGATTGGATCTCACGCCATAAGCCGAACCCTTTAGCTGGTAAGCATGTCTTATTGTTAGCAGCATCTCCAGGAACGCTTGGTGGCATAAGGG
>JBKBTW010000066.1:0-12372 GCA_046291245.1 Pseudobdellovibrio sp.
TTTGAAACTCAGCTAAAAACTCACCTTTTTTTCCTTGAGCCATCGGAGCTAACACATAAAACTTAGAGCCGGATGATTTTTTAAGGATATCTGAAACAATTTGCTGAGGCGTTTGAGAGCTTACTGGAATATGATGCGTAGGACACAAGGGCGTCCCCACTTTAGCATACAGTAAGCGCATATAATCATAAATCTCTGTCACAGTGCCAACGGTAGAGCGCGGGTTTAATCCAACAGATTTTTGATCAATAGCAATAGCAGGAGACAACCCCGTAACTGAATCTACATCAGGTTTTTTTAATTGCTCCAAAAAATTACGAGCGTACGCAGATAAACTTTCGACGTAACGACGCTGGCCTTCTGCATATATCGTATCAAATGCGAGCGATGATTTTCCTGAACCAGATAAACCTGTAAACACAGTAATTTTATTTCGAGGAATAGTGACAGAAACATTTTTTAAATTATGTTCTTTAGCACCTTTAACTACTATGTCTGCAATATCTTGAGTGTTTATTTTTGTAATTTGTTTCGAGCTCATGCGAGCTAGTGTCCCACTTTACCTTACACGAGTAAATTATTCTTTTTTTTGGCAATCTGGACAAACACCAAATAACTCTAAAATATGGCTTGTTAATCTAAAGCCAAAATATTTTGCCACTTGCGATTGCAGCTCTTCAATTTTTTGATTTTCAAATTCACAAATCTTACCGCATTTAATGCATGTTAAATGATCATGATGCTCTTTCGGAGTTAATTCATAACGAGAGGCATGCCCTCCCATACGCACTTCTGTCACAAGCTCATGAGCCGCTAAGTCTCTTAAAAATCTATAAACTGTAGCAAATCCAACAGATGGATCTCTTAAGCTTACTTTCTCAAAAAGCTCTTGTGCTGTGACATGTCTTTCACCCGATTTTTTATCTCCATCATGCAAAGATTGAAGAATTAAAAGCCTTTGATCCGTAATTTTAAGGTTCATCGAACGAATCATTTTTTTGAAATCGTCCACTTGGTAACGTTCACTTTTTCGGATAGTCTCTGATGTCTGATGTACGGGCAATATTATAGAGTGATCATTTTTGTTCATACATTATTGATACTGATAATGATTTTCACTTGCAACGAAATTCGTAAAATAACTCTTACTCTACACTGCATAGCCGCTGGCGTCATCCGACTTTCTTAAACAGTTTTCTTTGATTTTTTGCTCTTGCGAACATATTGAGTTAAAATGTCTTTAATCAGCAACTGATATTTACCTTCGTGCTCCTCGCTCACAGCAAGTCTTTTTAACTCTTTATATAAAGGCAATGGCAACATCATTGAAATTCTGATTGATGCACTCTTCTCTTTAAAAGTGCGAGCAGGTAACTCTACCTTGCCATATTTTATTTTATTTTTCTCCATGATACTCTATCCATTTCTCAATTAATCTAAAGCGGACTTAGCATATAGTTATAACTAATAGAGCTTATGGCATTATGCGGATGCAGGCTTTCTTCATGGCGCGTGCTCACTTTGTGGCCTGATAAAAATTCATTTTTTGTAGATTTCAAAGCTTGATCTACTTTACGAACAGCATCTTCACAAAACATTAAATTCTCTGAGTTTAAAACAGCAAACTGCATTTCATCTGCTTTTTTGACAGCCGTCTGCACAGGCGTTTTCAAAGTAGATTCAACCACTTGAATGTATTTTTCAATAACACTCTTTAACTCCAACGAAGCCGTATCGTTTAAAAAATCTTTTGGCATCAACTCAAATAGCAATTCACAATTCATAACACTTCTCTGAGCATGAGGCGTAGCTGGCAATCGATCCAGCACGTTGTTTTTGTTCTTCGCGTGTAAATTGTTAAAAATCTCGACTGATAAAGCTGCTGATTGCGGACATGTGCTCGAGTACAATACATCAATCGAAAGCCAGAATCTCACATTTTGATCTTTTATTTTAACGGCTCTAACTGCCACATCATAAACTCTAAAACCGAGTTTTTCACTCTTAAGAGCTTGTGTTTGCACGGGAGCTTTAAAAGAGAACATGATACCCGCTGACGTAGACAAACCATTTTGTGAGTCTATCATTTGTAGAAGCAAATCATCTAAAGACTTAAATGTATGACATTTATTTAAATACTTCTCCATCATCAAAGAGTACAGGCGAGACATATGAATTCCCCGCTGACCTTCTTTAAGACTCACCATCATAGAAAGACTTGTCGGAATTGAAAGATCACCATATAAAATCGCACTTTGAATATCACCCATACCCACCCAGTCTAAACTTTGGAGCAACAGGTTTTTTTCACTTTGAATATCTGACTTTATATCAGATGGATTTTGAGCAGTTTGAGGAAGCGATGTTTCTGAGTTCATTTTTATTCCTTACACCGAAGACATCTCCGTGTTAAGCTAAAAATATGGATAACACAGATAACACTCTAAAGCATATGAATTTGATTCTCGGCAGCACCTCTGTTTATCGTAAAGAGCTCATGCAAAAGCTTGGTCTCGAGTTTAACTGTATAAAACCCCTATGTGACGAAGAAATTCTTAAACAACAACTTCTCGATGCAAAAGCCTCACCCTTGAAAGTAGCCGAGTCCTTAGCAATGGAGAAAGCACTTTCAATTCAAAATACCCTCACCTCTCAAGAAAAAATTTCAACAACAATCATTGGCTGCGACCAACTTGTTGATTTTAACCATCAGATTCTTGGAAAACCCAAAACACCAGATACCGCTATAAAACAATTATCCTTGATGAGTGGAAAAACACACAACCTCATCACTTCCGTAGCGATTCTTCATGGTGAACAACAATGGACACTTAATCATATTTCAAAAATGGTGATGAAAGATCTTTCTTTGAGAGAAATTACTCACTATATTGAAAAAGACCAACCATTGGATTGTGCTGGCAGTTACAAAATCGAATGTTCTGGTATCGCCTTATTTAAAAAAATAGAAACCGATGACTTTTCTGCAATACAAGGATTGCCTGTAATGTGGGTCAGTCAAATTCTACAGGAGATAGGATATGCACTCTTCAGCAAAAAGTAATGAACAAATTATTTCTGAGTTAAAAGGTCTTGCCGTAAACGCGATGAATTTTTCGCACTCGCCCTACTCTGAAAAAAAAATTGGGGCAGCTCTTCAATTAAATACGGGCTCAATTTACACCGGATGTAACATTGAAAACGCAAGTTATGGTGGAACTGTATGTGCTGAGCGCGTGGCGATTTTTAAAGCCTTCAGTGAGAATAAAAAACCTGTTTACATCACCCACATTGCAGTTGCAAGTAATGAGGTCTCACCATGGCCGCCTTGTGGATTTTGTCGACAAGTTCTCGCTGAGTTCGCACAAGCTGATACTCTAGTAACACTCACAAATACTCAAGGAAAAGAGAAAACTTTAAAATTTTCTGAACTTTTCCCGTTTGCATTTGAACCTGAACATCTCGGTAAATAAAATAATTTTTACGGACAACCTTTTATAGATTCGATTGAGATCAATCCCCAATCCTTATCTTGATGGTCATATCCAGAAGAAACACTAGAGTCCACAGTTAATATGGATTCATCTACAATTTGATCTAGACGTGAAGTTAACTTAATAGTTGTTGTATGATACTCATCCACAATGCCATTATCTATACGCTTATACTCAATGTAATTTCCCAATTGAAGTAAATCATAGCGATATAAATTTACACATTGTTTTAATATTGCTTCTTCTATTTTAACTTGATGTCGTTGCGACAAGGACGAATTTTCAACTCCTTTATAAGCAAAAACACTTGAAGATATAATTAACGTGAAAATAAACATAGAGATCAATTTCATAAACACCATCCTTTTTTATGGCGTTATAACATTTTAATTTTCATTTAAAAGTTAAGATTTGGTTAATTTAAAACTTCACCAAGATGAATAGCGGAAAACATTACACAGTTGACTGATTTTTTAGCTGAATAAGCTGAAAACATGACTTACAAAAAAAGGGAGTCTTAGATATAGACTCCCTTAACTCATATTTATTAATCAAAACAGAGATATAAAATCTCTGTTTCTAAAATTATTGCAATAACTGATTGTTTGTGTGAATAGAAGCCTTTTTGCGCAAATCAGCTACCCACTTTGAAAAACTTCCTACAGCCTTATCTCTTTGCTGTAATTCAGCATTCTTAGGATCAGGTTTAACCTCCACAGTTTTAATATCGACTAATTTAAGTAGATACTGCGAGTCACCATCTCTCACTAAATACTTTGATACGGGTTGTATTTTATTTAATTTAAGGCTGGCTTCAAATAAAGAAGCTGATTGCGTACCTGGAAACTGCTCTGTTGCTAAGTCAAAATAACCTGATTCCGTCCATTGTAAATCATTCTTCTTTAAAACTTCGTTCAATGTTGCTTCATCTTTAGAGGCAGCTTCTTCAATAGATTTAGCAGCTGCAGTGTACTTTTCTTCAGATAAAAGTTTTTTCGCAATCGTGTGTTTTGCAGCATCAAACGACGTTATGGTCGCTGGCTTTTTATCTTCAACTTTAATTATATGATAACCAAATGGAGTTTTAACTAACTCGGAGATTTTACCCACTGGTAGAGAAAAAGCCGTATCCTCAAATTCTTTAACCATTTTACCACGTGTAAAGTAACCTAACTCTCCATTTTTAGCTTTAGAACCAGGATCATCACTCACTTGGGCCGCAACTTTACCAAAGTTTTCTTTTTGCACTCGTTTTAAAACTTCTTGTGCTTTAGCCTTAGCTTTAGCTTCACTTTGAGGATCTTGCTCATCTATACGGATAAGGATATGAGACGCCTTAACTTGCTCTTGGCTTTCAAACTCAGCTTTATTTGTTTCGTAATAATTTTTTACACGTTGTGCGAATTGATCATCAAGTAAACTTTTATTCACGACTTCCGGATTAACTAAATTCGTGTTTTTAAAAGTCTCGCTATTCAACTTAACATAAGCCACATTAAGTTGTTTAGATTTTAAATCTGCTGTTAACTCTTTTTCAAGTTTGCTTTCAGAAAGCCCCAATTCAAAAAGTTTTCTTAATTTTTGAGTTTTAATTTGCTGACGCAAGCCCTTTTCAAACTCACCCGGAGTTAATCTATTGGCCGAAAGCAAGTTACGGTAAAGATCCGACTGAAAAACCCCATCTTTTTTAAAGTAAGGTAAATCTTCTGTGATAACTTTCTTAAGCTCACCATCCGTTGCAAAAATTTTTTCTTTATCAGCACCTTGAGCTGCTAAAGAATTATTCACAAGCTCACCCAAAGCTTGGGCTGCAATTTGCTTACGTTGAAATTCATTATCAATTTTGCCCCCAAACATCTGTGCATAATAAGTTGATAAACGATTTTCTTGTTCTTGAAACTCTTTTAGAGTGATGATTTCTCCATTCACTTCTGCCGCAGAGCCCATGCTCATGCTACCTGATTGACGATTGCCGTAATCTGAAAGAATAAACGATAAAATAATTGCTCCAAAAATGAGGATTGCCACTATGGCTTTGGCATTTAGACCACGGTCACCCTTTAAGGATTTTTTTATCTGATCGATAAATGTCTGCTGATGATGATGATTCATATGAGTTTTTCTCCTTAATCAATTTCAAAGGTCTTATTGTCTTCACGATTCAAAAATATTTTCAAGCTAATTTAAACATAAAGATACACTTGAAATCTATTCTCTATTTGTTACCGTATATATCATACATATAAATTTAATATACTTCGTGATATAAATTAATATACTTCATAGATATAAGACTGGAGTTTTTCTTTGAATTTTTTAAATTTTAATTTCAAAAAATCTATTTTGCTTATTTTAATGATCTCGCTCCCCCTCATATCAATTAACATGGAGCAGAAAAAAGTTCAGGATATGTGGTTTGCTCAACCCTTAAGCTTTGTGGCTGATTCTTTTCAGTCGTTCTTCTCTAGTATTAGCTTAGGAGTCCGAGGCACAACAGCTGAGTACGTGAATTTAATCAATATCAAAAAAGAAAATGCTCGTTTAAAACACGAAATGGATGAAATCAAAACAAGATTACAGCTTTTTACAAACACACAAAATGAAGTCGAACGACTAAGAAATGTTCTGGATTTTAAACAAAATACAAAAATGCAACTTATTCCAGCTCAAGTGATTGGTCGTGATCTACTAGCAGATCATAAAACGATCACTATTAATAAAGGCACCAATCATGGCCTTAAACACTTGCAAGCTGTTTTAACGGTTTCTGGCGCTGTGGGTTATATTTTCAAACCTAACGCAAACACAAGTCATGTTATGTTGATCACGGATCGTTACTCTGTAGTTGACGCTCTAATACAAAAAACTCGAGCTCATGGTATCATTGAAGGAACTGGCAAAGACAGCGGCATACTTCAGTATATAGACCGAACTGAAGATGTCCAAGTGGGTGATTTGATCGTTACAGGAGGCTTAGATAATGTTTTTCCGAAAGGTTTCCCTTTAGCTGTGGTCGCGAACGTTGCGCGCAAAACTAAAAGTGCATCTTTAATCGTAGAAGTTAAACCCGTCATAGAGTCCAACAAAATTGAAGAGGTTTTCATTGTCGCTAACGCAGCCAACGAAAATTTCCTTCCTGAAATTGCAACTAAAGACACCTCAACATCAGCTACGGCTACAGTGAAGAAAAATGACTAAAAAAAATCTTCTTCTTTCTTTAAGACTTTTTATTTTCACGTTGGTGTTTTTTGCATTTTGCGGTTTTCAAACCAGTGGCTGGAATTTTATCTTTAACAGCCTACCCTCTCCGCAGCTTTGGCTTATTTTTATTGTTTACATTGGTTATAAATGGTCTCAAAAACTGGCTGTTTCATATATTTATTTTTTAGGATTTATTTTAACTTTTTACACGTATGCACCACTTAAAATGGTTTGGATGACATTATTTGCTCTCGTCCTTTTTATTTGGTTTTTCAAGAACAGAATTCACTCAAATTCACTGTTTTTCTTTTCAGTCCTTGTTACAAGCTCAAGTTTGTTTTTCACTTTAGCTTATATTATCATTTCTGGATGGCTTGAGTCTAACTCTACTCCGATACATTTCGTACATCGGTTACTCGAAATAGGCTTAAACTTTCTTTTTAGCTTACCCGTTTATAAGTTTCTTCATTTTATCGACAACAAACTTCAGCCTTCAGAACCTTGGGGGCCAACGCACACTGGTCAAAGCTCAGAGGTAGAGGCGTGAGAAATCAATATATTAGCAATCCAGAAGAGGCTCGCGATTTTCACAACAGATATAAACCATTTTATATTTTTATCGCCATAACTGCAGTCGTTTTTACAATGAGGCTAACTTGGCTTCAAATCATCAATGGTCGAGAACTTCGTCAATACTCAGAAAAAAACAGAGTCAAACAAACAAAAATTATCGCTCCACGGGGTTTAATCCTCGACCGTGATGGAAAAGCCTTAGTCGAAAATCTTCCTGGCTTCGAAGCTTTAGTATCACCGCAGTACATTGAAGATATAAAGACATTAACGGAAAGCGTAGCTCCTATTATAGGAATGGAGCCCGCAAAGCTGGCTGACAAAATCCAGCGCAGTAAAAAAGTAAACGGTCCTTTTACTATTATTCGTTTAAAAGACAATCTCTCTCGAGAGGAAGTTTTCAGGCTCAAACGTATTCGTTTAGATTTTCCAGGTCTTGAAATTAGAGAGTCTATCATTCGTTATTACCCATTAGTTGAAAATGGAGCACAGCTTTTTGGTTATGTGGGTGAGATTTCTCGAAGAGAGATTGATAAGCTCAATAAAAAATTCTCTCCTGATTTATATTTCGAACAAGGCGATATTGTAGGAAAAAGCGGATTAGAAGAGCATTTAGAGAAAAAAATTCGAGGGATCGACGGTGTAAGCTTCATCCAAGTCGATGCTCACGGAAGGCAAACAATCACAGAGATTCCTAATATCTATGGGGAACAGATAAAAGATATTGAACCTATCCACGGCCACAGCGCTCAATTGACTATTGATAAAGATATTCAAATGGCGGCCTATAAATCATTTACGGATCTAAATCGTATTGGCTCGCTGATTGCCATGAAAAGCAACGGTGAGGTTTTAGCCTGGTTGAATGCTCCAAGTTTTGATCCAAATGTTTTTACAGCAGAGATCCCAGCACGCGTTTGGAATAAACTCACAACTGATCCCTACAAACCCCTGCGCAATAAAGTTATTCAAGATCACTTTTGGCCTGGATCTACATTTAAACCTTTTGTGGCCTTAGCAGCTCTTCAAGAGCACGTGATCACTGATAAAACTATAGTGAGCACACCAAGTAAACTTTGGTTTGGTAATCGTTACTTCCATGATCACTCCAAATCAGGATTTGGAAGTGTTGATGTTTATCAAGCGTTAGAAAAAAGTTCGAATGTTTTCTTCTATAAGATGGGGATCGCTTTAGGCGTTGATAAAATGTACAACTACATAAGCCTTTTGGGATTGGGAACAAAAACAGGTATCGAGATGGATCGCGAAGCTGCGGGTAGACTTCCAAGTTCCGAATGGAAAAAAGCTCGTTTGGGTGAACCTTGGCAACCCGGCGAAAACTTAACTTTAGCTATTGGACAAGGTTATGTCACAGCCACTCCACTTCAAATGGCAATTGCTTACAACACAATTGCCACTGAGGGAAAAGTTGTAAAACCTTTCGTGGTAAAAAAAGTTGTCGATCACGAAGGTAAAATACTTTTTGAACGTTTCCCGGCAGAAGTTCGTGATGTAACACTCCCTCAACCGAACGGTTACAAAATTGATCGTGCAAATTTCAAAATCGTCAAAGAAGCTATGAGACGCGTGGCGAACGGAACTTCTGGTACTGCTAGACATTGGAAGATCCCAGGTGTGGAAATGGCCGGAAAAACTGGTACGGCTCAGGTTATGAGTTTCTCGGCTGATCAAATTTATCAAAGCTGTGAAGCTAGACCTATGCATATGCGCCATCATGGCTGGTACGTCGCTTGGGCTCCGTGGGATAAACCTGAAATCACAGTGGCTGTTTTAGCCCAACATAGCTGTCATGGTAACACAGGAGCTGCACCGATAGTTCGCGATGTGATTCAAGCTTATTTTCAAAAATATCATCCGGATATCATAAAAGAAGCTCTCAAGAAAAATTCAAAAACAGCAATTCAAAAAGCGGCCGCAGCACCTTCTACGGGTGATGATTAAGGATTAATGTATGTCGATTAATGGTATTAACGTAAACGAAAGAAACTTTCTGCATCGTCTTGATCTTAGATTAATTGCTTTGATTTTCACCCTCAATGTTATAGGGCTTATCAATCTCTACAGCGCCACCCATGGGCCTCATTCGAAAGAAGTCGAAACTTTATTCGTGCAACAAATCATTTGGTTAACAGCTGGTTGGACAATTTTTTTCGTCATGACGTTTATTGATTATATCTGGATCAATCGACTTATTTGGATCGCCTATGCTGTTAATGTTGGAGCCTTGATTTACACTGATTTTTTTGGACGTGCTGTGCTTGGCGGACAACGCTGGATTGACTTACACTTTTTTCGTTATCAGCCTTCTGAAACCATGAAGATGTGTTTAATTTTAGTTTTAGCTAAAATACTCATAACCAGAAATCCTCAAGGACCGGGTATGGGTCTTAGGGATATGATAGGGCCTTTAGTTCTCATCTTTATTCCTTTTGTTTTAACAATGAAACAGCCGGATTTAGGAACAGCCAGCATGCTAATGTTTATCGGCGGAACGATGTTGTTTTTTGTTAAAATCAGAAAGTCAATTATTGCAGCCCTTGTTGTTTTGGGAATGATCGCTATACCTGTTGTCTGGAAATATGGTTTACGCGATTATCAAAGGCATCGCGTTTATACTTTTATTTCTCCCGACTCTGATCCTCAAGGTAAAGGTTACAACTCCATACAATCACGTATTGCCGTAGGCTCTGGACAATTTTTTGGTAAAGGCTTCCGCCAAGGAACTCAATCACAATTAGAATTTTTACCAGAACGCCACACCGATTTTATTTACTCTGTTTTATCAGAAGAGTGGGGCTTCGTTGGAAGCATGGTTGTCATGCTCACTTTTGTATTTTTATATTTAGTTTGTTTTGAAGTGGCCTCAAGGGCTCGAGATAAATTTGGAGCCCTTATCGTGATCGGCGTTACCGCCTATTTATTTTGGCACATGTTCGTCAACATCGGCATGGTTATAGGGCTACTCCCCATCGTGGGTGTTCCATTGCCACTTTTAAGTTACGGTGGTTCAGGGATGTTAACCACTATGCTTGGTATGGGACTTATTAGCTCTGTCGCTTATAGAAGATTTTTATTCTAAAAGGGTAAAAATTAAATATACAACCTACAATTTAACTTAAAAAAGCTGAGTTTAACCTGCTCAGCTAGGATAACCATAATACAATTTAGCACAAACCAATAAAATAAGTGAACTTATAAATAGAATCCATTTTTATGATTCATTATTCTGTCAATTCAAAAATATGTGGTTTGTAAAAAATCAACAGATCATCATTATAACTTGATTGATAACGATTAAATTAAGTCCTTTTTTCATAACAATATCTTAACGTGCACTGAATGCATTTACAGTGATAAAGACAAAGTCTAAAAGGAGACATTGTCATGAAAACTATCTTTTATTTACTCTTAGCTGCTACAACATCGATATACGCATTAACTGCTTATGCTGGTCCTGAGGAGCACCGCGATGCCCAAAAGTGCTATCGAAACACAGAATTAAAACCAACCTATGTTCCAAGTGAAATTTGCTTAGAAACTCTTTCAGTCAATGCAAATAATGACACTATCACCGCATACAGTTATTTTATGGAACAATTATTTACTAATTTAAAAATCGATTATCTTGCACGTAGAAATGAAAATGGCTTTAGATTTAGATCCTCTGCTTTGATCCACTATGATTGGCCAAGTTGTGCTTTTGGAGAATTAGCTACTTTACATATAGACAGTATTTCCGATAACGATGGAGTTGTTGATATAGCATATTTAGATATTTATGTTAAAACTCAACAAACTCCAAATACATGCAATACGCAACCAAATACTAAAATTTATAAGTACACACTACACTAATTAAACAACAGAAAGACAGCAGTTTTAATAAAAAAGGAGATCTGTGAGATCTCCTTTTTTAATTATGAAATAGCCTTACGAACCTTGTCGTACCCCGTGCAGAATTAATCTAGCATTCTGAAGCGTACACGTTTTGGAGCTGTATCTTCGCCCATGCGTTTTTTACGATCCTCTTCGTATTCAGAAAAGTTTCCTGGATAGAAGTAAACTTTTGAATCACCTTCAAACGCCATAATATGAGTGCAAATACGATCCAAAAACCAACGATCATGCGAGATCACTACTGCTGATCCACCAAACTCTAAAAGAGCTTCCTCTAAGGCACGCATCGTGTTGACATCAAGATCATTCGTCGGCTCATCTAGTAAAAGTAAATTTGCACCTTGTTTTAAAATCTTAGCCAAATTCACACGGTTTCTTTCTCCGCCCGAAAGTGTCCCTACTTTTTTCTGCTGATCTGAACCTGAAAAATTAAACCAACTCACATACTGACGCGCATTAATTTCACGCCCTCCTAGTTGAATCACATCTTGCCCGCCTGAAAGCTCTTCAAAAATTGATTTGTTAGGATCAAGTGTTTCACGTGTTTGATCCACATAAGCGATCTTAACTGTTTCTCCAACCTTAAAAGTACCTGCATCTGGAGTTTCTTTGCCTGTGATCATTTTAAAGAGTGTTGATTTACCCACACCATTTGGTCCAATCACTCCAACAATAGCTCCTCGAGGAATCGTAAAATCAACATTATCTAATAAAACTTTTTTACCATAACCTTTAGAAACACCTTGAGCCTCAATCACCACATTTCCTAAGCGAGGTCCTGGTGGAATATAAATTGATAACTCTTGAAGTTTTTCCGCAGATGGCTCTTTGAGTAGATTTTCATAAGCTGAGATACGTGCTTTTGATTTTGACTGACGACCTTTAGCACCTTGTCTGATCCACTCAAGCTCACGCTCTAATGTTTTAGCTTTACGAGATTGCTCTTTTTGCTCTCCCGCCAAACGTTTATCTTTCTGTTCCAACCATGAAGAGTAATTTCCTTTCCAAGGAATACCCTCACCACGATCAAGCTCTAAGATCCATCCCGCAACGTTATCCAAAAAATAACGATCATGCGTAACAGCTATGACTGTTCCCGGAAATTTTGCTAAATACTGCTCAAGCCATGCCACAGATTCTGCATCGAGATGATTCGTAGGCTCATCGAGTAATAAAATATCAGGATTTG
>JBKBTW010000067.1:0-12363 GCA_046291245.1 Pseudobdellovibrio sp.
TGGAATTACAGATCATGCTTTTCGCTCATTTATGAGAAAACTCGATGCAAGCGTGGTTGTCACTGAGCTTGTTTCAGCAACTGGTATTGAATATAAATCAGAAAGAACGCTCTCTTTAATGAGCTATGATGAGTCACAACGGCCCATCGGAATTCAGCTTTTTGGTGAAGATCCTGAAGTGATAGCAAAAGCAGCACAAGTGGCTGAAGCTCATGGAGCAGATTTTGTGGATTTAAATTTTGGCTGTCCTGTGCCAAAAGTGGTTAAAAAAGGGGCTGGATCTGCCATGATGAAAGATCTTAAGCTTATGCAGCAAGTTCTTCATTCGTGTGTAAAGGCTGTAAAAATTCCTGTCACTATTAAAATCCGTACAGGTTGGGATGCTCAACAAAGAAATGCTTTAGATGTTTGCAATTTAGCTTATGATGAGGGCATTACTTGGGTGGCTATTCATGGCCGCACACGAGCGCAAGGATATTCGGGATTAGCCGATTGGGATTTGATTACGGATATAAAATCTAAAACCAAAATTCCTGTTTTAGGTAATGGCGATATATTGAGTCCTGAGTCTGCTGTTAAGCGTTTAAAAGAATCTGGATGTGATGGGGTTTTGATAGGACGTGGAGCTTTGAAAAACCCACTGATTTTTGCTGATGCTTTAAGCTTATGGAAGAATGAGGCAAAGCGTTCTGATCTAAAACGAAATTATCATGGCATTTTCCAAGACTTACATCTAGCTTTAGAGGCGCACTGCTCGGCCCATATTGTAAACATCCAATTGAAAAAATTTGCTTCTTGGTTTTCTACAGGGTATCCAGGAGCAGCTCAGTTCAGAAAAGACATTTTTCAATTAAAGAATAATGACGAAGTCTTGTCTTGTGCGCTAAACTTTTTCAAGTCAATTTCAAATATTGAGCAAGAAGATACATCTCATGAGGATTTTTTGATGGGAGGTCACGGTTAATATAACCGATGATCAAGGGATTCTGTGATTTAAAATCGAAATTGAGAGATTAAATAAGTATTTAAATATTATTTTTAAGAATAATAGGAACAACAAAAAGGAACAAAGATGATTCAAGATCCAAAAAAAATAAGAAACATTGCGATTATTGCGCACGTCGATCACGGTAAAACTACACTGGTTGATCACTTAATCAAACAAGCGGGGATGTTCCGTGAAAATCAAGCGGTTGAAGAGCGGTTGATGGATTCTATGGATCTTGAAAAAGAGCGCGGTATCACTATCGCTGCCAAAAATGCATCTTTCACGTATAAAGATATTAAGGTGAATATCGTAGATACACCGGGACATAGTGATTTTGGTGGAGAAGTTGAGCGTGTATTAAACATGGTTGATGGGGCAATTATCCTTTGTGATGCTTCAGAAGGTCCGTTGCCGCAAACACGTTTCGTATTGAAAAAGGCTTTAGAGCAAAATTTAAAAGTCATGGTTTGTATCAATAAGATTGATCGTCCAGATGCGCGTATTCAAGAAGTGCATAATGAGCTTTTTGATTTATTCATTGATTTAGATGCGACTGAAGAGCAATGTGATTTTCACACTATATATGCTATTGCCCGTGAAGGTATGGCCACTCTTGATCCAAATGTAAAAACAAACTCTCTTGAAGTGTTATATGATGCCATTGTTAATTTAGTTCCACCTCCTAAAGCTGATTTAGAAAGCCCATTGCAAATTATGGTTTCTAACATTGGTTACAATGAGTACGTTGGTCGTTTAGCGATTGGACGTGTTCGTTCTGGTACAATTAAAGTTGGCGATGAAGTTATGTGCGTACAAGAAAACGGTCAGAAGAAAGTTAAAGTTTCTGCATTATTTTCTTATCACGTGAACTCACAAGTTCCTGTTCAAGAAATTGGAGCTGGTGATATAGCTATCGTTGCAGGTCTTGAGGATTTTACTATCGGAGATACGATCACTTCGGCAACTGATCCTCGTCCATTACCTCGTATCAAGGTTGATGAGCCTACAGTTGGAATGATTTTCTCTGTAAATAATGGTCCATTTGCTGGTATGGAAGGTAAACAAGTTACTTCTCGTAAAATTTTAGAGCGTTTAGAAAAAGAGTTACTTTATAACGTTGCAATTCGTGTTGAAAAAACAGATGCAACTGATGCATTCAAAGTTATAGGCCGTGGAGAGTTGCAATTAGGTGTTTTGATCGAGCAAATGCGCCGTGAAGGTTTCGAATTATTAGTTTCAAAACCACAAGTTGTTTTCAAAGAAGAAAATGGTAAAAAGCTTGAGCCGATGGAAATCGCCGTGATCGATATTGAAGATGCATATGTAGGAGCTGTGACTGAAAAGCTTGGTATTCGTAAAGGTGTTATGACGAACATGGTTCAAAAAGGATCTGGTCGTACACGTTTAGAGTTTAGAATTCCTTCACGTGGATTAATCGGTTACCGTTCTGAGTTTTTAACTGACACGCGTGGTACAGGTTTATTGAATACTAACTTTGATGGTTGGGATGAATATCGTGGTGACATCAACTCGCGTCTTAATGGTGCGATGATTGCTGACCGTAAAGGTGTCACAACTGCTTACGCAATTTGGTTTAAGCAAGAGCGTGGTCGTATGTTTGTGCAACCAGTTCAAGAAGTTTACGAAGGTATGATCGTTGGTGAAAATGCCAAGGATAATGATATGATCGTTAATATCTGTGAAGAGAAAAAATTAACAAACGTTCGTGCTTCTGGTGCTGATGAAGCGATTCGTTTAGTTCCAGTTAAACCAATGTCATTAGAACAAGCTATGGAATGGATCAAAGACTCTGAGCTTATTGAGGTTACGCCTAAGAATATCCGTATTCGTTGCCGTGAACTTGATCCGCACAAGCGTCCTAAGCCACCAAAATCAAAAGATAAATAGTATCTTACGAATGGCGTATAGAAATATACGCCATTTTTTTATTATTGAATACTTATGAGTCCTGCGAGTTCAACCAGATTTCTATAGTAGTTCCGTTAAAGGGAAGCTCTGTTGAGCTTGTAATTTTAAGCTCACCACCAAAAGATTCAATCGTCCGCTTGGCATGATAAACACCAAGGCCAGAACCACTTTCTGTACCTGATTTACCGTGAGAAATTCCTTGTAGTGTGCCGATGCTATTTAAAATGTGTTCAGGTATGCCTTTACCATTATCTTTTACTGTAATGATAATTGAAGATTGAATGCGTTCTATACATACAATGACTTTACCGTTAAAATCTATGAGAGCTTCAATAGAGTTATTAATCAAATTTGACAACACACGTTTTAGTTCGTTTGGATCTATTCGTGCTTTTAAATTATTAGTTAGGTTTTCATTTTCTAAGATAATTTCAAGTTGAGGCAGATGTGCGTGAATGAGCCTTTTCTCTGCAATAATTTCTTTAACTAGAGGGATAATGAGTTCTAAATTATGACTTTTGTTGTGATATAATTTTGATGGAGATTGTAAAGTCTCATTCGAGATTGCAAGAGTAGGAGTGTTCATAGAGCTATATTGAGATGAAGTTTCTTTTAATAAAGTATTTGCAATTTCCGAGATTCTTTTAGTCGCAGCATTTAAAAGTTCACTTTGCTCGTTAGGTAAATGTTTTAATTGAGCTGTGATAAGGTTTATTGCGGACAATGGACTTCGAATGTCATGACTGACTTGCCTAGATAAATAAAGCATGTATTCAGCATTTTTTATTTTTAATTCAGTTTCTTGCTCTTGATAAAGTTTTTGCTCATATTTTGTAAAAATAACCCAACCTAAAACGACTAATAATAACCAAATTAAAATAACTGTATAGAGCAGAAAATTAATAGAATAATAAAAATCCATATGCCCTTTTTTAAGATTAAAATTATTTCCTAAGTAAACTGGGAGCATTACTTTGTTTGAGAACATAGGCCGACTGCGGTAAGATATCTTGTCTTGATTGCTATCAGGAATAGAAAAAACAATTTTGTTATCCTCATCATAGAACTCGATCATCGAAAATGAATTTTCAGTAATTTGTTCTAGGCTTAAGAATACCGGTCTTAGGTTTTTTAGGATTAAATTTTCTTTAACTTGGCTTAATGCTATATAAGCTAAGTCTGTCTTTTGTTTTTTTATAAAAAAAATAGCTAAAAAAAATAAAAATACTAATGCTAAAGTGTAAATAAAGACTAGTTGTTTTTTGAGCTTTCGCATTGTTTTTTTATTTTTCATAATTTATCCAAAAATATGTAATTCTTTGTTGATATCCTGAAAAGAAAGTGGTGATTTTTTAAATTCATTTAATCTTTTTAAGTTTATTTTGCTCTCATCAGTTGTGCCATAAAACATATTTTGCATATCAGAGCACTCGGCTTTAACAACGTAAAGTTTTGGCAAAAGATCTAATTTTAAAAAATCAGTATTTAGAGTTTTATAATTAAATATATAGTTTTTGTTTATTAAGGTATCTTGTTGCGTAACTTTAATAGAGGGTTTAAAAAATAATTCAATCTTTGCGGGTGTATTTATATTAAGAGCATATTCAAAATGAGTAAGAGGTGTGTCAGAGCTAGTTTTTAAAATTGAATCTTCAGTGAAGTCTGTTTCAATTTGGCGTGTGGGTTGCAAAAGTTGAACGTATGCGATATTACTTGCACACTCTAAGAATGCAGATTCGAGAGCTTTAAAAATATGAACGTGGCATCCCATTCCTAAAATAAGTCCAAAGGGTTTTAAAGCCTTTTCTCCAAATGCTACACATACTACTGTTGATAAGTTTTCAAAAGGCTTGCATTTAAAAAATTGTATGCGGATATTTTCACCTTTAAATATTTGTATGGATTTTAGTATGTTTGAGAGTTTTTCATATTCAAGGTCATTTTCAATATTTTTTTCAAGATCAAGAAAACTCATTGGAGTTTGGGTGAGGTAATGGCATAAAGCAGAATCTCTTTCAATAAACTCATTTTTTGCATTTACTTTTGCAAGCTCAAAATCAAAATGTGCGGCAACGCCATTTGTATGGATATTATGATGCTTGCAAACAGATCTCTCAAGGGCTTCAACTACAGCTTTGGTAAGAGCGTCATTTTCATTTAGTGCGGTTCCTCTTCCTAAAAATGTTTGACCATTAATTTCTATTTGAAAACCAATATCTATGTAATTGGGTAGATATGTCTTTGTCCAAGTGTATTGGGTAAATTTAAACTTATACGGACTTGAGGTTAAACTCTCAATTATTCTTTTTCCAGTAACCATAAGGAATTGTTTGCAAAATAATTGGGAAGTTTAGATTTCCAGGGTTTTCTAACTAAGGCAACATAGGGTGCTGATATGAGTGGGATTACTGATGGCTTTATAAGTGATTCAAAGTGAAGCTGTTGTAGTTTTTTGATACGCTCAGTTTTATTCAAATTTTCCATATAATCTTTCAGCCAATCAGAAGCTTCTTTTTTTGGTAAACCTAGAATTCCCATATTTAAAGTATAAGAGATCAGTCCGATATCTTCTAAAAAACCTGTGTCTGGACCTGCTAAAACGATATCAGGCATTTGCTCATCATGGATATCTAATTTTGCTACAAGACTTCTTTTTGTTTCAAAAAATTTAGCATTTTTAAATTTTTCTTTAAAAGCTTTTTCTATTTCTTGCATATCACCCATACGAATATAGCCAATTCGTAAAGGCATATCTAAAGGAAGCTCCTCTATTTTATCTAGTGCGTCTTTGTATTTGTGAGAAAGAGTAGTCTTGTCTTCTTCGCTTATACCACCCTCTCCAAAAGTCGGAAAAAACTGATAAGATTCTTGGTAAAGTCCTCGGCCTAAGAAGATGTTGTTGTAAATTTTCTTTAAGCTATTTCCAAGGATAAATCTCTGGTTATCCGTAAATTTTTGAAGCCCTCGTTGTGTAAAAGAAGCCACATACATTCTAATATTTGCAGTAGCATGAAGTGTAGAGTTTGAATCAGACTTAGCATACTCAGTAATCTTATCACTTTTGATAGAATCAGCTTCAGTTATAAAATCAACTTTATTTGCTTTATAGTCTTCTAGTGAGTTGTTTTCATTTTCTTGAGGGGTAGGAACTAGCTTAATTATTTGAGGTATTTTTTTTGAGTAATGATAGTGCAGTTTATTTGCGGCAAGAACTAAATCCCCTTTGTCACTGTCTTTTTCAACATAATATGGGCCTGATGTGTTTCTGTAGTCTATAATTTTTAATGTTTTTTTATCCACAGATTTTTCTGGTATAATCGCAAAGTCTATAGCAGTGAGCATTTTTACCAAGAATACATCTTTTTTTTCTGGTTTAAATATGACCAGATTATCATTGCGAACTTCTAAGTTAGGACAATTATCAGTTATATTTTTTAATTCGACATCAGGGCATAAAATATCTTTTAGATTCCCGTGAGAATTGCCGGTTAAAACCATAAGACGTTTTAAACTAAACTCAACATCTTTTGCTGTGATAATATATCCGTCTATTGTTTTTAGATTACTTCTAATTTTAAATTGAAGTTCATTATCTACCCAGTTGAAATCCTCGGCTATGCTGCTTTGAAGATCTCCTTTAGGAGAAAGTTCAATTAAGGGACTATAAAGATTTTCAAGTAAGGCGTATTGAGGAGCTAGTGTAATGTTTATGGGATCATAAGAATTTGCTGAATAAAAATATGGAAATGCAACTCTTAATTCCGAATTCTCATCTGTTAAATAGTTATTTTTTCTCATTAAAGTAACTCCAGTAATCAATACTATTACTAAAAAAGAGATAAGTATGAAAAAAAAATAATTTTTTCTAGTCACACCAGCTTCTTTTATCTGCAGCGACATAGTCCAATAATCCTTTATCTGCAAGTTCGCTTAGCAAAGAATTTACTTCAGTGCTTTCTGTGTCTAACTTTATTGTATTTGTTTGTGGATCGACAACAAGAACTTTATTTTGAATTAAAAAAACAATAGCTTTATCGACTTTAGTCTTTTGTGTGTAATTTTGTACAAGACTTTGCTTAGTATTTGGAGGTGAATATACCGCATAAGATGTTTGTGTTAAAAGAACTGATAATAAAACTAGGCATGAGTTTTTCATAAGAATCTCCTTAATGTAGAATGAGATAATACTTCAGGTAAATTTGTAAATAAATTGTCAAAAAATTCGACAGAAATTTATTTCATAAATGTTTAACTGATATACACATTAATCATGAGCTGGACTACCTTTCTGCTCATATCAACTATAAACTTATTTATATGTCATTAGCTTTAAATGCGATTAACTTAAAAAAAACATACGACGATGTCCCGGTTGTAAACGGGATCTCTTTTGAAGTCCAATCTGGGGAGTGCATTGGGATACTAGGTCCGAATGGAGCCGGTAAATCAACGACTGTTAAAATGATTTACGGACAGGTTGTTCCCACATCTGGTGATCTTATTGTTTTAGGTTTGAACACTAAAAACAATATAGATGAAATTCGTTCGCGTATAGGTGTCGTGCCTCAAGAAGATGGATTAGACACTGATTTCAGTGCCGAAGAGAATCTTCTACTTTTTGCTAAATATCAAAACCTTGAAAAGGATTTAGCACAAGCACAGGTTGATCATCTTTTAGCAGAGATGAAGCTTTCAGATTTCAAGCATAAACCCGTTGAAACTTTAAGTGGTGGGATGAAAAGACGTTTAGCTATAGCACGAGCCATGATTCATCGTCCACAGTTGTTGTTGATGGATGAGCCGACTACAGGTTTGGACCCGCAAGCACGTTTGTGGATTTGGAATTATTTCGAAAAATTGAAAACACAAAAAGTAACTTTAGTTTTAACAACACATTACATGGAAGAAGCTGAAAGATTATGTGATCGCATTTTTATTGTTGATCATGGATTGATACTTGACTCAGGAACAACAAGTGAATTGATACAAAAACACATTGGCTCAGAGGTTATTGAGCTTGAAGTGGGTGATGAGAAGCCGTATTGGTTAAATAAAGTGACTCATGCAGGCTTAAAGTACCAAGAGTACGAAAAAACTATTTTTATATTTTTTAATGCAAAAACTGACCGCCAAAATTTTGTGACGCACATTCAAAATACGATGTATAAAATCAGATCAGCTAACCTTAATGATGTGTTTTTAAAATTAGCTGGTTACCAAATAAGAGAGAATTCGTAATGTATAAGATCTGGTATCGGAATTTTCTATTCTTTAAAAAAACTTTTTTAGTTTCGATATTTTGGACTGTCCTAGAGCCACTTATGTTTTTAGGCGCGTTAGGTTTTGGTTTTGGTCGCTATATCCCAAACATCGAAGGACTATCATTCCTCGAGTTCTACTACGCAGGACTTTTATGTACAACGGTGATGATGGTTTCATATTTTGAGGCTACTTACCCGAATTACACAAAAATGACTCATCAAAAAACATACAATACGATGCTTTTAACCCCTATTAATCCAAGACAAATTTTTAACGGTGAGATTTTTTGGGGTGCGACGAAGGGTCTCATTGGATTGTTAGGTTTGTTTTTGGTTTCATCTTTATTTGGGTTGTACAATAATAAATTTTTCATTTTATTACCTACGCTTTTTTTATTAGGTTTAATTTTTTCTGCTTTTGGGATGATTGTTGTCTCTATAGCTAAAAACTACGACAGTTTTGTCTTTTCAACTTCGGGCGTGATTGTTCCACTGTCGGTTATAAGTGGCACGTATTTTTCGCTGCAAGAGATGAACAGCTTTTTAAAAACATTTGCTTATTTATTTCCTTTAGCACATGCGGTAAATATCGTAAGATCGGTTTTATATCGAAATGTTTTTTCAAACGACCAACTTATCAATTACATGGTTTTAGTGCTTTATTTTGTGATTTTCACTTTAATCGGACAAAAGCTTTTCGCTAAAAAATTGATCTCTTAATTTTCTGTATCTGAAGAATCTTTAAGAGACTTTTCATCTTCTTTTTTATCGGTTTTGTTGGTGTCGTGATTTTCCGTTTGTTCTGTCGCTGTATCGATCGAGTTATAGTTTTCTTCAGAAGGACTTAATCGTGATCTTTGTTGCAGCGAAGTTGTATCTTCGCTTTCTTCAAGCATTTCGGTTAAATCATCATGACTTAATTCCGCTGGGTTATTGTTCTGTAAAGCATGACCTGCTTGTAAAAAGTTTTCAAGCTTAGCTAATGAAGAGTTGTAATCGTCTTCCGATAAGGATTTATATCTGTACATATCATTAATAATATCTGTTATGCGTTTTCGTGCAAATCGTGTAAGGTCTTTTCGGTAATAGGATTGAGAGTACTTTTCAGGGTTGGGCAAAACCATAGCTAAAAAAGCAGATTCAACAGCATCTAATTCTGAAGGTTGTTTTTTAAAATAGTAGTGTGAAGCTTGCTTCACGCCATAAATGTTTTTACCAAATTGGACAATATTTAGGTATTTTTCTAAAATTTCTTTTTTAGTTAAAACTTTTTCAATTTTGATCGTGATAAGAGCTTCGAGGCCTTTGCGGATAAAAGTTTTGTCTTGAGAAAGAAACATATTTTTTGCGAGTTGCTGTGTGATTGTCGACCCACCACAACTAATTTTATGAGTTTCTTTAAGCTTTTCAAAGCAACGTTGTATGCCTTCTTGATCAAAACCATTATGAGTATAAAAAGCAGAATCCTCTGTCAGGATAATAGTTCTTTGAAGTTTTGGTGAGATTGCACTGAGCTTAACGTAATTTTTAGATGAGGGGCATAAGTCTAAGTTAAACATTGTTGTTAGAATGCAACCTTTGATTTCTTTTTCTGAAGGAATATTCGAGTAAACAACAAAACCACCAAGGAAAATAGTTCCTACGAGACTTACTAGTATAGCAGTAATAAGAACAAAAATTTTTTTCATAGTTTAATTGAGATAACCATTATCTTTCATCCACTTTACACTATTTTCGATAGCTCTCTCAGAAGAGCTGGGATTGTAACCAAGCTTTTTCACAACTGAACCAGTGGTACATCGAGGCTGTATATGCATTTTCCACAGATAGGCCATTTCCTGTTATATCGCCAATTTTTCCTATCATTTTTAATAGAGGAAATGGCATATAAATAGAAGGAGATTTTACTCCAGAAAAATTCGCGATTTTAGTAAAAAGCTGTTTTATAGTTAGATTGTCACCACACAGTATATAACGTTCGCCATTCTGGCCTTTATTCACAGCGAGCATAATCCCTTGTACGACATCTTCAATGGCCACAACGTTAACACCGCCTTTTGTATAAAAAGGAAATTTACCGCGAGCAACTTGGAGTTGAGTTTTGCGACTTCCTTTTCGAGCATCACCAAAACCATAGATAGTACTGGGGTTAACGTTGATAGCGTGAATTTTTTTAGAAAGAGCAGCTTCTGTTACAATTTTTTCAGCTTCGTGTTTAGTTTCAAAATAGCCAAGATTGAGATCGTGAATAGTGTAAGGCGAGTTTTCATTTAAAACTTGTGGAGTATGGCTTGCACCAATAGCTACAACAGACGACAAATTGAGAAGCTTTGCATTTTTCTGTTCCGAAAGAACATCAACGACATTTTGTGTGCCTTGAATATTAACTTTATTCATAAGCTCACGATCACGAGCTTTGTAAGCGATGACACCAGCAAGATGAAAAACATAGTCTTTATCTTTAAAAGCATCTTTTAAAGATGGCTTATCAGTGACATCTCCATATAAATAGTTAAGTTTTAAATGTTCTATTTCTGATAAATCACTCTTTTGGCGAACTAAAGCTGTGACATCATGCCCAGCTTCTAGAAGATGTTTGCAGAGCCACGAACCTAAAAAACCATTTGCACCTGTAACAATTGCTTTCATTTTAAAACTCTTAACTTCTTTCAGATTTTTGTTTGATCTTTTCAAAGTATAATAGCATTTTTTTTACAAGCTTACTAAATATGTATCCAAAGAGTACGCCTATTAATGCGCCTACTAAAATATCAGATGGATAGTGCACCCCGTTATACATTCTGGAATACGCCACTAGTGCGGCTGCTGTATACAGTACAATTTTAACTTGGGGAAAAAATGCTGAAATATAAGTAGCAGCTCCAAAAGTATTCATAGCATGATTTGATGGAAAACTTTTGTAAGGACTTGCGGGGCTTCGTTGGATAAAATGATATTCTGTAACAGCGTAGGGTCGTGGTCTCTGAACTTGGTTTTTAATAATAGAACCAAAAAAATCACCAGCCGAAATAGAAAGTATTAAAAAAATAAAGTACGTGATTCCAGGGCGTTTATATTTTTTGATAAAAAAGAATAAGATAAGAAGAACAAAGGGTGCTGCAAAATAAGGATTTTTATGCAGATCCGTGTAAAACGGAAAAAAGCTATCAAACCATTTATTCGATGTTGTGATATTAATCCAAGTGAGTATCGATATATCTAAGTTTGATAGCCATTCAATCATGTAGCTAAGGCTACACTAATTTATTAGATTGTGCAGTCTAATATTTTCTTAAGAGTGATTTTACCATCAGATGCAATTTCAAAGCTTTTAGTGATCGACTCAGCGCCGTCTTCTAAAGTTTTAGTTAAGCGCTTTTTAAAATCCTTAGCACTTTGGTTATATTCAGTCATTTCAGTCACTTTTATTAAACCATCCGCTTCTGTTTTAGACATAGAGTATTTCGAAGCTTTAGCAAATAGCACTAAGTCACCTTTGGCTTTTGCAGCTTGTTCAGGAGTTCCATTGAGAGCCGTCTCAGCTAACTTAACAACAGTTTCCATTGTTTCAGGTCGTTTAGATACTAAAGCCATAATACTTGTATTATCTACACCGTTTACTTTTGATGTGGCAGTCGTTAAATATTTAGAAAAAGCTTCTTTTTTTGCTGGAGTCATTTTTGAGGAATCTTTAATTCCCTCGTGAAATTCTCTTAACTCTTTTTTAGACGAAATTAAAGATCTGGCTTCAGCAGTAGACATTACAGGCTTAGTTTCTTTAGCCGCTGGTAATGCGTATGCAAAGTGTGAAGCTGCGATGATTGCTGCGATAATTACTTTTTTCATTAGGCTCTCCATTTTCATGTTAAAAATTTAACTTTATTTAGTTTTAAAATCCGTCATTTTATTTATAATCAATTTTTGTGCCGTATCTTTTTCTATTATCTCTTATGTATTGTTTATGGACCGTAATTTATCTAGATCCACACACAATTGTTGTTACACTGTCAAAAATATTAACAGTGTAACAATTTGTTAGATCTATCCTCCATAAGGTGAAGTTTTTGTTTTACGTTGAGGTTTTTCACTAGAGATATATTTTTTATACTTTTCGTAATCTGCTTCTAATTTGTTGCTTAGGCTAGCTTTCATCGAGATAAAGCGATTTGCATCAGCCTCTAAACT
>JBKBTW010000068.1:0-12363 GCA_046291245.1 Pseudobdellovibrio sp.
CCTACAGCACCTCCGCTAATTAGTGCTACTGATGGCTTCATCTTTAAAAAATCATGCATGTCCGAGAATAGCCACTCTTGCGTGAGTGGATGCATATTTCGCGCTCCAACTACTGATAAATTTTCATATCTTAACCATACAGGATCACCTTGATACTCCAAAAATAAGGGCGGCTCGATCATCTTATAAAATGATTTCGGATAGCAAGAATGTCCTGGATACGTGTAATGAATCATTTTAGTTTTCAGTTCGTCCAAATAGGCTGACGCAAGAGCCAGCTCTTTTTCAGTGAACTCAATGTCGTGCATGTCATTCAGACATGTGATATTGTTCGGATTACGGAATTTAAGTTTTCTTTGTAAGGCTTTAAAGTGTACTGCATTTGTCATACACCTTAACTTTCAAAATCTGCACCATCACTTATTAAGGCACAACTAACTGATCGCCTGTGCGTATAACGTCATTATTTTTAAGGATATAGCCTACGGATAAAGTTCCTGTTCGCTTAAGAATTTTAACTTCTCCCACAGTTTCGCCAGCTGCCTTGGAATATATCTTTAAAGTATTGTTCGGAGCATCCGGCAATTGATCTGTATTCAAAATGACATACTGATGAGAGTAATAAAACTGTTGATTGTAAACATCTAATCCTTCTAAAATCTGAAATCTCGTTCCTGTAATGACTTCATTAGGATCTGGTAGGCTATTTAACATATCTGACGTAACTAGTAAAACATCCGTATCAACTACTTGTAAGCACTGTTTAACCCGCAACGAATTGTCAGCTGATATTTCTACTTGTCCTACATCTTTATAGGCATAAGTTTTTTTAATCTTTTCAAATTTATAATCTTCTTCGACCACCATGCGATAAAAACCTGGCGCTGCCGATGTGTTATTTTTTATGACGACAGGCACATAATGCTTTTCTTTACAAATAAGCTTCTCAGCTTCCTTTTCTGAAATTTTATAATCAGTTTTAAGCTTCATTGAAGATAAGATATAAGGATTTTTAATTTTCACTTCTGGTAATTGCGCTCTAGAAGCAACATCAACTTGAACACCATCTGCACCTAACGTAATATCAGGCGCTTTATATCCAGGGAAACTTGGTGGTATTTGAGAGTATGGAACACCTTTCCCATCTAAAGAAGCCATTTTATGAAACTCGGTTCCTTGAGAATTATAATCACGGACGTACTCCACTTGACCAGTCTGTGACACAGCTGATAGCGGAGCTCCAACAGATAAACTTGGAGCTGTTGTTCCCGTTCCCGGGTAAAAATAGATTTGTGTTCCTGGAGTGATCTGATGCGGGTTTAAAATTCCCATACTGTTAATAGCCCATATTTTTGGCCAAAACTGTGGATCTCCAAAGAGAACTTTACTGATTGTAAAAAGCGTGTCACCCTTAACTACCGTATAAATATTTGCAACATTTGTTGTGACAGATCCCCAAACTTCACTAGAAGTCGGAACTGCATTGTATTTATTGTATATATTATTAAGTCTTTTCTCGAGCGCTAGATCAGGATCATCTGGTGATCTTTGACTCTCAACCGTTTTTTTGCGCGAAGACTTTCTAACTGTTTTCTTCTTAGAGACACTCAAACCCGCACTCGCTCCATGAGTTTTCTCTTTTGATTCAACCACTTTTTTTTCTTTTGGTCTAACTTTCAAAACAGACTTAATATCTTCAAGAATAGGCTCTTCATCTTCCTTTAAAGACTCTTTACTCAAAGGTAAAGGATCTAAAGAATCCGGCGATGGCACAAATGAACTGCTTTCATCATTTAACTCAGAGGGTTTTTTAGGTCTTTGAGGAACATTTTTAAAATCAAATGGAGCTTCACTTGAGTCTTTAACCTCATTATTTTCTTGGGGACTTACCTCAGAAGAGGTCGAAGAAGACTCATCCTGCGCATGAACAAAGCCAGCATAAAACATGCTAGTTGCTAATATACAAATTAAAAAAGTTCTATTTAAATAACTAAAGCCCATTATTTTTGAACCTTATCTCCATTATTTTTTGAAACTGTTTTATTCATATTCTTAACTGATTTGCTCGCTACTGATTTTTTTTGCTGTTGCTGAGCTTGCTTATTCACTAACTTTTTTTGTTCACTCATCGCCTTCAAAGCTAATTGTTGGTTGTATTGGGCTTGCTCTAGTAACCCCATTTCTCGATACATTTCAGCTTTATCAAAGTACGCATCTTTAACTTCCGCAGCTTTAGGAAACTTAACAAGTAATGTGTTGTATCGTTTTATAGCTAAAGTATAATTTTTTTCTTGTTTCGCTTGGCGAGCTAAGCTTAATACTTTTCGAGCTGGATGACCTTGAGCCACAATTGATTTGCCTGTAAGCTCTTCATAAATATTCTTTTTAGAGAGTGGGCTTTCCGAAGTAGCCGCTTGCTTAGCTCGTTGAGAAATAGCCTCTGACTTTGTAGCTACATTTTGATTTCTTTTTTTGTCGGAAGATTGACATCCCAAAATCATTAAATTTAATAAAATGAAAAGAAGTGAAATTCTCATACGACCCCCTGTTATAATTAAACTCAACTCTTTGAGCTTATTCAATGAAGTTTGCCGACTTATCCACATAAAATGTGATTAAGCTATCTTTCTGGACTTTAGACTCGTTGATTATCAACGTTTTCAGCGGAATGATCATATTTTAAGCCATCATAAGTGTTTGATATTAATTAATATTTTTATATTTTTTCAAAAAACTTACATAAATTATTTTAAATCTTAAATAAAGTGATTTTGTTTTTGCATAAAAAGCATGATCTTGTGTTTATTTGTCCTCAGTTTTATCTGCGCGTTGCAAACAGTCCGATTCTCGTTTGTCGATTTATTAATCTCAAATTTGAGCTTTCTTCACTTAAAGTGCATCCAATACGCTCCAGATAATTTAAGAAATTTAGAAATTACTCAGGCCTTAGTTTGTGGAAAAAACTTAACTTCCCCAGAAACAACACAATTATTTATCGCTTCTGGCCTTATCCATCTTTTTGTCGTTTCTGGATCGCATTTAATCATTCTGAACAAAATGGCTCATAAAATATTTAATTTAGCGCCTGCAACAAAAAATCGCACTCGTTCGATTTTAACTCAAAACAATTTGATCTTAGCTCTTTTGTTTTTTTATTGCGGCATATGTAACTTTAATCCACCTGTAGTGAGAAGCTTCATAGCTCTTTACTTAGTTGTTCTTTTTAAAAAGACTTCTCTTAAAATCACTTTGCAAAATATTACTCTTATCTCCGGCCTGCTTTGTCTCATGCTCTCCCCATCTTGGGCAAACTCACTTTCACTTCAAATGAGCTGGTTGGCCGCACTTGGGCTATTGATTATCAATGAGTTTTACAAAAACGCCTCCCCTCTGATTAAAAACTCTGTGTTTTACACACAATATCTTGCAACTTTTCAAGTTCTTGGGATAGCACCCCTGAATTCAATAATTATTGCCATCACTCTAACTTCCTTTTTGGAGTACATTTTATTTCCCTTAGCTCTCCTGACCTATCTCACAAGAGGTGTCATCACATCATCTGTTTTTGACTTAACGATAGACATTATTATTTTTATTCTGTCCCACCTTGAATTAGAAACGACTTCTAAAGTTTTTAAACATCAATCCATAATTTTTTACAATTGGTTCATTATTTTTCTTTTACACTACTTTATTTATATCTTCAGAAAGAAACCTTCCTCAAACCCTCCCCCCCTTCATTCCTCATCATGTTGATTTTAAAGGACATCTCTATGCATGCTTCATCTTACAAATTTACTTCCGTTCTCTTGTGGATACTTTGCACATGTTCACAAATCAAAAATCAATCTTATTACTCGTTCGTGCTTTTTTGGAATACCGGCCAAGGACAATGGATCACAGCTTTAACACCTGATAAGTGCATCCATTTTGATTTTGGCGGAGAAGTTCATTACTGGAAAAAAAATGAACCTCTTTTCATGCATTTATGCAAAAATAAACTTAACGTTCTTTACCTTTCACACACCGATAAAGATCACTACGCTTATCTGACATTATTTCAAAAAAAATTAAAAAAACTCTGCTGGGCTGAACTGAGACCGACAAGTCTAAATCACCTATCGAAAAAAATTCCTTTATGCAAAGATTTCAACAAACTCACAGATGATTTTTTAATTTATCGTCCAGCATATGCAAAAAGTAAAAATGACAGTTCGGCTGTGTATCATTATAAAAGCTTGCTCTTGCCAGGAGATTCTACAAAAGCACATGAAAAAATTTGGTGTAAAAAGTTAGATCTTCATCTTAAGTATTTAGTGTTAGGACATCATGGGAGCAAAACAAGCACGAGTGAAGATCTCTTGAAAAAATTAAGCCATATTTATTTTGCAATTGTGCAAGCAAGGTATAAAAAATATAAACACCCCCATCACACAGTTGTTTCTCGCTTAAAAAAGCACAAAATACCTCTTATTAGAACTGAAGACTGGGGTAATATCTTGTTTGAGCTGTAAACGGTCATAACCTATTGTTTCAATTTTTAAAACCGGACTTCGTACTTCATATAACCTCAAGATTTAGTGGATTACAGAACACATGTGTCTCATTTTTGTATGTTTTAACTCTAAAATAGCCGCATTAAACAAAAGGAGATGAAATGTTTGATACATTGAAGTATGCTAAAAAATTAGAAGCTGCGGGCTTTCAGCGCGAACAGGCCGAACAGCAAATTAAAGTCATAACGGAGATGATCGTGGACGGTGTTGCGACAAAACAAGATCTTAAGTCTTTAGAAGTGTGCTTAAGCTCTGATCTAAAAGTATCAGAGGCCGCTCTGCGCTCCGATATGAAGAAGTTGGAAACAGCCCTACGTTCTGATATTAAGGAGTTAGAAACAAATTTGCGCTCTGATATGAAACAGTTGGATACAGCTATACGCTCCGATATGAAGGAGTTAGAGAGCAGGCTTACACTTAAATTAGGGGCTATAATTGGTGCTTTTATGAGTATTGGAGTTGCTGTTATTGGTTTTATTATTCGCTAAATTCAAAAATCACGAAAGTTTAATATTACACTTTTTGGGTCATAACATAGTCACATAATTGTTTGTTCGTTCGAATTCATATCACTTACTTTAAAGTCATTTTTATATATACACAGTATATTAAGATTATATGTTCTTGATTTCATATTTATCACTGTCATGAATACGCATAGGAGGAGCATTCTCCTCCTATGTTACAGATTTACTTTCCTTGTTGATGAAGCATTTCGGTTAACATGGCTTTCATATGACTCGATTCAAACCAGATATCGAAAACCATAAAGAATCTCTGTTTATCTTCAGGATTATACGATTTGCGTAAAGCCACAGATTTATATTTAATCTCATTCCCGTATTTATCTTTTTCTAAATAATTATGATCATAATGTAAATCAATCATCTCAATTTCGTACTCACGCAATGTGCCCATTAACTCTGAAGGATCAGCCTTTCCATCATTGTTATAATCAATCCACAATCTTAATTTTTCATAAATAGAATCATCCTCGTCAATACGGCCATCTTTATTGTGATCATATTTAGCAACGGCAGCAAAACCATTCTTAGCAAACTTACCATCTGGTCCGTAAGTGTTGTCACCGAATAACTGATCTATACCTCGAACTTCGCCTTTAGCATTTGGTAAAGTAATGTAGGCTATTTTATTTAATTTATCTTTAAACCATGAGATCTTCACCGGAGTATGAGCCTTAGGCTTGGCATTTTGCCCCATAATATCAAACCACACTCCGTTCCAAGGTGCAGATAACATTATTCCATGGTTATGACTACGATCTTCTCCTGCTAAATCTATGAAGAGTGGTGATATTCCTGAATCACACAATAACTGATTATCAATTGTAGTAGTTGAATTACTTTTTCCTGCTGAATAGAATAAATTACCCTAAGCTGACACTGAGCGATTTAAATCTAATGTCCCGTCTGAATTTGTATAGTTTTGTTGAATGTAAGTTCTCATAGTCGCATTATTAATAAAGGAATTATAATCTGTTCCGGCTAAAATGCAAATATCAAACAGAACTGCTGTTCCGTCAAAAATCCAAGATATACCACTAGAAATAATATTATTAGAACTATCGTAAATTTTTAATGGATTTGATACTGTTGGAGTCTCACATTTAGAGAAAGTAAGCACTTTACTCTTTAATTGCGCAATAGTGACTGCACTGTCTTCTTTACAGTTACCTGTACCATATTTAAATGGACCTACTGACGAAAGTAAATTTTTACTTGCGCTCGAGTCACTATTGCTACACGCAAATTTTATATTCACTTGCGTTTCAACAGAAGCTGGTGCTCTGTCTGACACTGTACATGATGCATTCGTGTAACTTCCACTTAATACACCATAGCTACAAGTTCTTAATTCACTCTCACAGCGACTACCATAAGGTAAATTCGAGGTTTTATAGACTGTAACTGATTCTCCATGTGCAATACTTTTTCCATTAAGTTCACATCCAGTAGGATCACATTTTAAATATTGATACGAATTTGACCCACTCAAAACTCCATCAGCACAAGTTCTCACTTGCTTGATAGCATCACAATTATTTGATTGCGCACTTCTATAAAGAGCAACTGTTCCAAGATGAGGAATGACCGAGCCATCACCCAATATACATTCTTTTGGAATATAGGGAGGTTCATTTGCTGGCTCTCTTACTGGGGTTTGATCTAATGATAAATCACCTACAACTTGATTGCTATTCGCTGCGGGAGAAAAAGCAGTTTTGTTACAGGCACTCACTAAACTTAAGCTTAAGACTGAAAAAAGTAACATACCGCTTTTAATTTTAAATTGATACATATAGTGACTCAAAACGAACTGCATAATTCCCCCTCTATATAACCCACTGAATAAAAGAAAGCAAAGATCAGACCAAATGTCTAACCTCTCTAGTCTAGCTCTGATTGTCCTCACTCTATCGGAAGCTTTTTACAGTAAAATGAGTTTTTACATGTCAAAATTTATGACTTTTTTGAGTTTTATTGTTTGATATTACAAAGTTAGGTCTTATCTCGCCTCGAAAACTACTAATAATTTTACAGATCTTTTATAAAAATCAAAATGAAACAAAAAAAAGGGGAGATCCTGATAGATCTCCCCTTTTTATTTTCTAAATACTCAGAAATTTAGATTTTATACGGCTTATACTCGTAACCTAAATCTTTTGCTACTGGCTCGTAACAAACTTGTCCATTATAAACATTTAAACCTTTTAACAAGTGTTTATTTTTAGCGACTGCATCTTCTACGCCCATAGCTGCCAACATAGATCCATACTTAAGCGTAACATTCGTTAAAGCATAAGTCGAAGTTCTCGGAACTACACCTGGCATATTAGGAACACAATAATGGATAACGCCATCAACTTCATAAGTTGGATTTTGGTGCGACGTTGGTCTACAAGTTTCAATACAACCACCTTGATCAACAGCTACATCTACGACCACAGATCCTTTTTTCATTGAAGAAACCATTTGTTTAGTGACTAAAGTTGGAGCTTTATGCCCTGTAATTAACACTCCTCCAACAACTAAATCCGACTCGATCACAGATTCTTCAATATTTTTTGCATTCGAGAATAAAGTTTGGCAACGACCTTGAAAAATATCATCTAAATACTCTAAACGAGCTGTAGAAACATCTAAAATAGTCACTTGTGCACCTAATCCCACAGCCATTTTAGCTGCGTTAGTTCCCACAACACCACCACCGATGATAGTGACTTTAGCTGGCTTAACACCTGTCACACCACCCATTAAAATACCTTTACCACCATGATCTTTTTGTAAGTAAAAAGCACCAATTTGAGTCGCCATACGACCAGCAACTTCTGACATCGGAGTTAATAAAGGAAGAGATCCATTATCTAATTGAATAGTTTCATACGCGATAGCTTTAACTTTTCTCTCAACAAGAACTTTTGTTAATTTTGGTTCAGCAGCTAAGTGCAAATATGTGTAAAGAATTTGATTCTCTTTCATTAACTCATATTCGTCAGGAAGAGGTTCTTTTACTTTCATGATCATATCTGCTTTAGCGTAAACTTCTTTTTTAGTGTCGATAATTTTCGCGCCTGCTTTTTCATATTGTTCATTTGATATACCACTGCCTACACCAGCATCTTTTTCAACGATCACTGTGTGACCTTCTAAAACTAACTGCTTAGCACCAGCCTCAGTCATACCTACACGGTTTTCACTGATTTTAATTTCCTTAGGAACTCCGATAATCATATTTATGATCCTCCAAAACTTATAAAGTTTTTAATTAAAAATACTAATTTAATAAATATAAAAATAGATAGTAACAAAACTCATCAAAATTAAAAATTTGAATCGTTTTATCAAAAAAATTATACTCACTTAAACTTGCTAGACAAGCTACCAGCAGACATCTTAAAGAGCAATGCCTATCCTATGACAAGCTCCATTGCGAAAATTTTTTGATTTCGTTCGACACATCTGCGCCAAGCTCAACAAATCTGTAACTTTGAGGCTGAGATACTATTTTTTTAACAAGTTTATTCATAATATCGTGACCAGCTTTATGTAAAATCAAATGCCCCATTAAAGGCATTTCCAAAGTCACCAAATCACCTAATGCATCTAAAACTTTATGACGTACAAACTCATCTTTATACCTTAACCCATCTGGATTAATCACTTTTTCATCATCTAAGACGATACAGTTCTCAAGCGATCCGCCCTTAGCTAAACCCGCAGCTTTCATCTGTTCAACATCCTTTAAAAAACCAAACGTTCTCGCAGGTGCAATTTCACGCGCAAAAGATTGCTCCGTGATTTCCATATCCAAGGTTTCTTTGCCAATAACAGGGTGCGGAAAATCTATTGTCACAGCAACTCTTAACCCATGATAAGGTAGTACATACGCATGCTTATCGCCCTCACTGTAACTAATAGGCTCAGTGACATAACAGTATTTACGAGGCTCATCAAGCTCTACAATTTCGGCATTCATAAGCGCTTGAGAAAAATATAAAGAGCTTCCATCACATATAGGGATCTCAGGTCCATCTAACTCGATGTAAACATTATCTATCCTTAACGCCGACAATGAAGAAACACAATGTTCAATCGTTGCAACCTTAAAATGTTCACCACCTAAAACGGTTTGATAACTAACAGCCTGCACATTCATAGCCGATACTTTTAAATACGGCCTATGAGGAAGATCAGTCCGAATAAAATATACTCCTGTATTTGCAGGTGCTGGCTTAAAACGCAACGTGCAAGGCTCACCTGAGTGAATCCCCACACCTTTAACTTCTGCTATTTTTCGAATTGTTTTTTGAAAAAACATGATCAACCTACTTTATTTGCAAATCCATTTGTTTAGAGTATTGAGTTAAAATACGTCCACGCGGTGTCTTTTGAATATACCCCTCTTGAATCAAAAATGGCTCATACACTTCTTCAAGAGTTTCACGATCTTCACCTAAAGCTGCCGCCATAGTCTCAATCCCTACAGGACCGCCTTCATATTTATCAGCCATAAGTTTGATGATACGACGATCCATATCATCTAACCCGTTACGATCCACACCCAATTGATCCAAAGCATACAAAGCTAGATCTCGATGAATCGTGCCGTCACCTTTAACTTCAGCATAATCACGGACACGCTTTAAAAGCCTGTTCGCGATACGTGGAGTCCCGCGTGCACGACGGGCTATTTCTGAAGCTCCGTCTTGATCCATTTTTAAACCCAATAAAGAAGCTGAGCGCATTAAAATAGTTTGAAGAGCAGCTTTATCATAAAACTGCAAACGTTCTTGAATACCAAAACGATCTCTGAAAGGATTATCTAACAACCCCGCACGCGTCGTAGCCCCGATTAAAGTAAAAGGCGCTAATTGAAACTTCATCGACATCGCTCCAAGGCCTTCACCCGTCACAATATCTATGTAATAATCTTCCATTGCCGTGTACAAATACTCTTCTATCGTGCGATGCAATCTATGAATTTCATCGATAAATAAAATTGAATATGGTTTTAAACTTGTCAAAATAGCGGCTAAGTCACCTTTTTTGTCTATGGCGGGAGCAGATGTAACTTTAATCTCTACACCCAACTCATACGCAATGATTTGTGCTAATGTCGTTTTTCCAAGACCCGGAGGACCGAACAATAACGTATGATCTAGCGGCTCATTTCTATTTTTAGCAGCTTTAACAAAGACTTTGATCTTTTCTTTAACATCATCTTGCCCTGGGAACTCTTCAAAACTTTGCGGACGAAGTTTATTTTCCCATTTAGTTTCTGTTTCGAGCTGCGCAGAATCTATAATACGTGTCATTACATTTGCCCAGATAATTTCTGCAAACCAAGCCTAACACCATCTTCGATCGTTGTCGCAGCTGGAACTGAGTCGATAAATTGCTCAACCAAAGCGGGTTTAAATCCAAGATTAACAAGGGCGGAAGCAATTTGTCTGTGAGTTTCTGGTTTTGCTTTGGCTTTGTTTTTTGTTTCAAGGATGACAAGCTTTCCTTGTAAAGTCAGAACAATTTGCTCAGCTGTTTTTTTACCAATTTTTGGTAACGCAGATAAAGCTTTAGCGTCTCCGGCTTCGATCCATGTTTGAATTTGTTCAACAGGCGCTCCTGACATCATAATTAAAGCCATTTTAGGACCTACCCCATTGACTTTCAACAACTGCATGTAAAATTCTTTTTCAGGCTTCGTCAAAAAACCAAACAACGTGAAAGCATCTTCTCGCACATGAGAATAAATCCACAAGGCTAAATTTTGACCTATCAAAACTTGTACGTCCGTAAGTGTTCTTGTCGTTGCAGATATCTCATATCCGACACCACCTACTTTTAAAATAAGATGCTCTGGCGTAACATCGAATACTGTTCCCTCTAAATAACCGATCATAAAGAGATATCCCCTTTTACATTAAGTTTAATATTATGAATCCTTAGCTGTGTAGCATGAAAACATGCCATAGCCAATGCATCTGATGCATCTAGAGATTTAACAGGAGGTATTTTTAATAAATTCTGCAACACCATTCGAACATGCTCTTTTTCAGCGCCGCCGTTTCCGGTAATTCCTTTTTTAACGACACGCGTAGCATACTCGTAAAGCTGAACTCGCGCTTTTAAAGCTTCATAAATTACAACACCTCTAGCGTGTCCCATTTTAAAAGCACTGTCGGCGTTTTTACCCAGAAATATTTTTTCAATAGAGATATGATCAGGCTTATAAGAGCTCATCAAATCACGAACGCCCTCACCTATTTCTAGAAGTCGCTGACTCAAAACTTCAGATGAATCAAATTTAATTACACCGTACTCTAAAGGCTTCATAACAAGTGGCATCGCACTTGAAACTTCAAGAGCTGCAAAACCTAAAAAGCGAGACCCGGGGTCAATACCTAAAATAATCATTATATTATTGAATAAGGGGCTTTTCTTTGAGTCAATAAAATGCCAGAATTAAAAAAGATGACACAAGATGGAATGCCTAAAAAAGACGACAATCAAAAAAGCAACCCACAGATTTTGCAAAAAATAGAACAATTGCAAAATGACTTGGATAAGAATCCTCGTTCCCTCTCGTTTCCTCAGCTAGCTGATCTTTACCTCACACAAAATATGGAAGACGAAGCTTTTGATCTTCTTCAAAAAGGCTTAAAATACCACCCCAACTCTGTCAGCGGCATGCTTGTTTTAGCTCGCATCCTCAAAAGCCGTAGTCATCTAAATGAGGCCGAAGCTCAACTGACAAAGGCTATAAAACTTGCTCCTCAAAATTGGCAAGCTTACTTGTTGCGGGCTGATCTGTATGTAAAACTCGAACGCCACAAGCAAGCTTTGTCGGACTTTAAAAAAGTTCTACTTTTTAACGAAACACATCCCGTTGCTCGCAAAGCTGTTGCTAAACTTGAAATGCTGACCGCTGATTTAGGTGGAGAGGCTGAGCAAAACTTTTCTATAAACTCATTGCAGACGATTGAAGCACAAGTGAATAACGCCTCAAATGCAACTTTATCCACTGATAAATCTAAATCTTCGATAAAACTTATCGAAACACCTGCACAACTTGAGAGAGTTCTTTCTCTTATTGATGCTTTTTCATTACGCCAAGAGTACGCAAAAGCTTTAAAACTTTTGTATGAATGTAAAAATGAATATGGCTCACACCCTGAAATAGAAGAGCGGATGCTTAAGCTTTCACAATTCGAAACTGCTGAAAAAATACGCCCAAAAAATGAATCTAAAATGTCAGAATCCCGAAAAGCGCTCATTATACAGAAAAA
>JBKBTW010000069.1:0-12221 GCA_046291245.1 Pseudobdellovibrio sp.
GTCCCTAAATCTATACCAATAATTTTTCCCATATATTATAAACTCCTCTTAATTATTAAGAATAATTCTTATTAAATTTAAATTTTCATATTTCTTATGAATACTGTAAATGTGTGTCGAAAGATATTTTCGTCAAGCTTTAGAGCATCTCAATAGGCTACAAAAAGTATTTTTAATTGAAATCTAGCCCTCTAAACTTATTTAATGCTTACAGGACTAGCAAGACATGATTATTTGCTACTTTTTACGACTAAAAAAACCTTTTTTCTCAGGTGAAACTGACACTTTACGAAGCTCCGCCAATTGACGTAATAAAGCCTCTTCTTCTGGAGTCACTTTAGTCGGAAACTCAGCATGTAAAGTATAGTACAAATCCCCACGACGAGATCCTCTCAAAGACGGCACTCCTCGACCAGAGATTTTCACTCTTTCACCAGGCTTTGCATTACGCTCTATATGAACTTCAATCTCACCGTCGAGACCATCAACTTTTATAACTCCACCTAACATAAACTGCTCGAATGGAACGTCCAGATCAGCAAAAAGATGATCACCTTCCCGTTCATATGTTTCATGATCTTTAACTCTGATCTCTACAAATAAATCCCCCGATGGACCACCCTTGTATCCACCTTCACCCTCTCCTTGAATACGCAAACGAGTTCCGTTATCAACGCCAGCTGGTATATCCACTTTTATTTTTCGTTTTGCCTTGATACGACCTTTACCATGGCAAGGTTTACAAGGCGTTTCGATCATCTCACCCTTACCACCACATGTTGAACACGTTGTGGCCATCGTGAAAAAACCCTGTTGTCTTAAAACCTGACCTTGCCCTTTACACGTTTTGCAAACTGCAGGGCTTGTTCCTGCGGCTGCGCCGGAACCTGAACACTCTGAACACTGCTCATCGGTTTCAAATTCAATTTGCTGCTCGCCATCTTTCAGAACAGAAGCTAACTCCACTTCCGTGATATAACGAAGATCGGCTCCTTTTCGAGGACCATTTCTTTGACGAGATCTCCCACCTGTTGAGCCAAAAGGACCTCCACCACCACCAAAAAAATCACCAAAGATATCGCCAAACTGAGAAAAAATATCATTTATATCAGTGAAGCCACCCTGAAAGCCTCCTCCGCCCATTCCACCTTGAAATGCTTGGTGCCCAAAACGATCATACTGAGCTCTTTTATCTGGAGAACTTAAAACCTCATAAGCCTCAGCAGCTTCTTTAAATTTATCCTCAGCTTCTTTATCACCAGGGTTTCTATCAGGATGATATTGCATAGCTAACTTACGGTAAGCTTTTTTAATAACTTCACCATCAGCTGTACGCTCAACACTTAATATTTCGTAATAATCTCTTTTTGTTTTAGACATAAGACTTCTAAACTATGAGGTTCATTTTAAAGTCGTCAAGAAAGATTATTAAAATCGCTTCTAAAGCTCATAAAATGTTCATTTTTTTGACTTATGTAGAAAACATCATAACTCTCAATAACAAGTTTCAATATTCTTAAAATACTCTAGAGAAGAAATAATTTGGAGATTTTCTTCGGTTTTCTCCGTGCTATAAAAACCTTTGATTAAATTTTTCCGGTTCCTATATTTTTCTTAGATTACGATACAATAAATTTTAAATGACCTTTTGTGGCATATTCGTTATCCCGTCTTCAAACGTCAATCTGAATTACTCAAGAGCTCCATTTCATGATGAAAATTTTTTGAAGCTCCATTTATGAATTTGAATTTATTTACTTGCATAACCTTTGACACGTGTTTCATATAAATGAAATAATTTTTACAATGATCACTCAAATTACAGGTTTTTTAATTTTAATTTTTTGGTTTTTGAATCTTTTCTTTTTCAAAATGGATTTTAATCCACAATTTGAGCCCTATTTGCCACCACCCAAAATTATTCAACACCTCACTGCAGGATTTAACGTACAAGCCGCTGATTCTTTATGGCTAAGAGCTGTACAAGATTTTGATTATTGTGATCAGCAAAAAGACACTGGAAATGAGTGCCAAGGAAAGTCATGGCTATTTTCTGTATTAGATGTAGCATCGACTTTAGATAAAAAATTAGAGCCTGTGATGTATCAATCAGGTGGTTTAGCATTAACAATTATTATTTCTGACTACGATGGTGCATCAGTTATTTTTGATAGAGGTGTCGAGGTTTATCCTAAAAATTGGCAACTGGTTTATGCGGCTGCATATCATGCTCTCTATGAAGAAAAAAACAAACTTAAGGCAGCAAAACTCTATCAAATGGCAGCCGAGAATGGGGCACCGGAATGGATTCATGCTATGGCAGGAAGATTAGCTATTGAGGGTGGCCATAACGAGTATGCCAAAAAAGTTTTAGAAGATTTAATAGCGCAAAATAAAGATGAAAATATCATTAAGCGTTTAAAAGAGAAATTAAAAGGTATTAAATAATAGTTTTACTAAAATTTATTTATTTTGTGAAAAAATACATAAAAAAGACGTTACCTTACGTAACGTCTTTTAAAAATTTTCCTTTTCTATTTAAGTTTAACGGATACCATTTATAGGATTTCCAATAACTTTTCCTTCATTTATACTCCACACATCAACAGCTGCAGATGTCCCAAAATTGTTATTAGGATCTCCACCCGCTACAGCTTGAAAACGAGAATTAACACCGGCCCCATTGAAACATCCAGACGCGCCTGCTGCTGGCGCAGTATTTGTAACAGTCAAAGTCGCTGTTGGTTTAGTTGTAAAAAAAGCAGTACAATCTGCTGTGGATGTTCCCCAACGTGCTGGAGACTGGGCAGTACACACTTGATTCCCATCAGACCAAGTCATGGCTGCTGTTGGAGCAGCAGTTGCAGTAACGTTATTTTCTGGCGGAGCACCATTTGCTGTCGTATATCCACCACAAGCTCCTGGAGCAAAGCCTACTACATAACGTAAACCATTTCCTGTCACGCCAAAACCAACATTTCTTAAGCTTACTGAATACATATTCCATTCAGCTTGAAAACTTTTTTGAGCTGTGTATAATGCACCCAATGATGCTTTAGCTTCACTTTGACGAGTTCTAGCTTGAAATTTTTGATACTGAGGAATACCGATAGCAGCTAGGATACCAATGATCGCGACAACGATCATCAGCTCTACTAACGAGAAACCTTTTTTATTTAAAAGCGCCTTCTGTTTACGTACTTTTACTGATAACATATTTCTACCCCTCATAGTGGTTTTTTTATTTACTTAACAATACTTTTGTTAACTTGACTCCTTAAGTATTATAACATTTAACTTAGTTGACAAGTAGAGAAATTCAAAGTCTAGATAGGTTTTCAACTCTAAACACAACATAATTATAAACTCTGTCTCAAAAAAATACGTGCATTATCCAAGAAAGACTTTGAAAATAAAATTAGGCAAAATGGAGAATACAACTAACTTCACCAAAGCCCCTAGACCGAGGTTTTAAAATGATAAATTATAATAAAAATACACTTGAAATGAGTGCGCACCGAAATTCAAACACGGATGGAGGATTAGATTTAATAGATGAAGTTGAAACTCAAGAGCCTAATCCCTATAAAGTTCTGCTTCTTAATGATGATTACACGCCGATGGACTTTGTTATCTATGTTTTAAAAGTTTTTTTTGGCCATGACGATACAAGTGCTGAAAAGATTATGCTCGACGTTCATCATAAAGGCTCAGGTGTCGCGGGCGTATATTCATTTGAAGTGGCAGAAACTAAATCAATGCAAGTAAACCAGACTGCTAAAAACAACAAATATCCGTTAAAATCCATAGTAGAAGAGGATAAATAATATGCTGTCAAAAGAGCTAGACAAAAGACTAGGGAAGGCGCTCGATCTTGCGACTTCTTGTTCACATGAGTTTGTAACACTAGAACATTTAAGTTTTTGCTTAATAGAAGCCCCTCTTATTGTAGAGCTTCTAGAAAAACTCAACATCAACATATCTGATCTAAAAAAACAGCTTAAAAAAGTTATTGATCAAAACACGACTGTAACAGAAGAGCAAAAAAAACTTCTGAGCGAAACCGGGCTTGCTCAAGACTGGAAAGCTAGCTTAACCGTTTCTGTCCATAGAGCTTTTGAACGTGCCGCACTTCAGATGCAAAATGCTGGAAGATCGGAGGTTAACGAGCTCTCCGTATTTATTGCTCTATTCGATGAAAAAAAATCTAAAGCTTGTTACATTCTAGAAAAATCAGGATTAACTCAATTCGATGTTATTTCAGTCGCTAGTCATGAACTTTCTACTGGCTCTAGTGATGGCATCTATCAAGATAATCATTCGTCTAAACCCCAAGACAACCCTGCAAGTAAAAGTTCTGCTTTGGAAGATTTCTCTATAAACTTGAATGAGTATGCAAAAAGTGGAAAAAAAGATCCATTGATTGGGCGCGATGACATCATTGAGAAAATGGTTCAAACTTTAGGCCGTAGACAAAAAAACAATCCTCTTATTATTGGCGACAGTGGTACGGGAAAAACTGCAATCGTTGAAGGACTAGCCGAAAGAATAAATACAGGAAATGTCCCTGAGTTTTTACAAAATAAAATCATTTATTCCGTCGATGTAGGATCTCTCCTTGCGGGCGCTAAATACAGGGGCGATTTTGAGGGAAGACTAAAAAACATCATCAAAGAGGCCAAAGAAAATCCAAACGTCATTTTGTTCATCGATGAAATACACAATATTGTTGGAGCGGGTTCGACTTCAGGCTCTTCCATGGATGCTGCTAATCTTTTAAAGCCTGCCTTATCTCGAGGAGAAATATCCTGCATTGGCGCGACAACATTTCAAGAGTACAGACAACATTTCGAAAAAGATCGCGGCCTGAACAGACGATTTCAACGTATTGATCTTAAAGAGCCAAGTGCAGAGGAATCTCTTAAAATATTAGACTCACTCAAATCACAGTACGAAAAATTTCATGATGTGATCTACTCACCTGAGGCCCTTAAAGCGTGTGTTGATCTTTCTATTAAATATTTATCTCATGCGAAACTCCCCGACAAAGCCATTGATATTATGGATGAGGTGGGCTCTACGATTAAGCTTCAAAAAAAGAAAAACATTTCTGCTGATGATGTCGCTGCTGTTATCTCTAAAATATCTGGCATACCTACGACACAATTATCATCTGATGATTTAGCGCAACTTAAAGATTTGGACATTAAACTTAAATCATTAATATTTGGTCAAGATGCAGCTATCACCGCCCTGACACAAGCTATTAAGTTTGCTCGCAGTGGTTTAGAATCTCGAGAAAAACCTTGGGGATGCTTTCTATTTGCTGGCCCTACAGGCGTAGGAAAAACGGAAGTTTGCAAACAACTCGCTCGTATTCTAGGTATAAATTATCAACGATTTGACATGAGTGAGTATATGGAAAAACATAATGTATCAAGGCTCGTGGGTGCACCTCCTGGGTACGTAGGCTTTGAGCAAGGCGGCCAACTCACTGAAGCTGTTTCTAAAAGTCCTTTTTCATTGATTTTACTTGATGAAATAGAAAAGGCTCACAGCGATATTTATAATATTCTCCTTCAAATTATGGACGGAGGTCGACTCACCGACGGCAATGGGCGAACTGTAGATTTTAAGAACTGTATCCTCGTTATGACTTCAAACGCAGGAGCCGCAGACGTGGCTAAAGGCAGTATAGGTTTAGGTGCTCAACAAAATCACCAGATCAGCGCTGATGCCATAAAGCGCACATTCGCACCGGAGTTCATAAATCGTTTAGACAAAATTATTTATTTCAACAGCCTCACTTTAGATTTAGTCAAAAACATTGTTGATAAATTTTTAACTGAGCTCAAATACACTCTTGCTAAACAAAAAGTAGATCTAAGCTATACGGATGACGTTGTTCAGTATATAGCAGAAAAAGGATATGATCCAGTTTATGGCGCACGCCCCCTACACCGCAAGATAGATGAGATGATAAAGTCAAAAATAATCGATGAACTGCTATTTGGTAAAATTAAAAATGGTGGTAAGATCAAAGTAACCAAGGAAAAAACTTCTGCTGATTTAGTTTTTTCCTTCAGCCAGTAATCATATGCTACGAACAAGGAGTGTTCTTCAATGAAAAGAATTTATTTATTATCAGCCTTATCAATATTCACTGTTACAGCGTGCGTTCATGCTCAAAACTCAAAAAACAGTTTAGACACTTTTGTTAAAGTAAAGGACATGTCTTGTGAACAGCTTATGGCATCTTCAAAGGATTCAACATTCGTCCTTAACACTTTAGCTGGTCTGCGTGCGCATAAAAAATGTAAAGATTTTAAATTCAATTGGTCAGAAGTTCCAGATACGGAACGCAAGATATATCAAACTGAAATAAATGATATCATAACTGACACCGTAACTACTGATCCCGTAAGTAAGGACAAGGCTAATTTAGATTCAATCAAAGATTTGAAGGCTAAAGTCAAAAAAGAAAAAAACGTTACTGCCAAAATTGATCTCATGAAACAGCTTCGCACGCGTTACCGATCATCAGGGAAAAGAGCTGAGGCTTCTCTTTTAACAACAGAAATGTACAATCTAAGCTTCAAAGAGTGGAAAAAAAATAAAACCAACACAAAAAACCAAGAAAATCTTTTAGAAACAGGATTACTTCTTGCCCGTCAAACTTGGTCACAAAGCTCAAATCAGAAAGCAGAAGAATTTTTAACAGCCTTAGCACGAAACTTGAAGGGCCAGCAAAATCTTATAGAAGTATATTATATACAAGGAAGAATTGATGAAGAAAACGAGAAGTTGGACTCTGCAGTCAATTACTATGATCTTGTTCTGGAAGAGTTTGAAAAAAATCCTCCTAAAAACATCAGCTTTAGTAAAGATAAAATCCAATGGATTAAATCTTGGATACTTTACAAAACAGAACAGTGGGATAAAGCCTATAAGTCTTTAGAAAAATTAGCCGCTACAACGGTAGAGCCCGCTGAAAAATCACGTGCACACTTTTTTATGGCGAGAAGTCTGAACAAATTGGATAAAAAAGATGAGGCTAATAAATTATTAGATCTCGTTACTCAGGAAGATTTTTTTAGTTATTACTCTTTACTCGCTTATCAAGAAATGGGTAAAAAAGTTCCTGCTTTTAGCTCATTAAAATCAAATTCTAAATTTAATTTTGATAAAGATCTGAAATTTCTAACCCAAAGAAATAAAGATGTTTTTCAAAATCTAATCAAACACGAAGAGTTAGACTTGGCAGAGCGCGCTATCATGTATATGTCTGCATCTAATTTAGAAAAATCAACTAATATGGCCCTCGTTTTAGCTGAAAATGGAAATAGATATTTACCGCTGTTTGCTGCATTTTCTAAACTAACGAACGAACAAAAACAAGACGTGATCATTACAAAAGGGTCTTTGTTGTTTCCACGTGTTTACGCCAAAGAAGTTTCCGAAATGGTTGAGAAAACTGGCCTACCTGCAAGTTTGATTTACTCCATTATGAAACAGGAGTCAGCGTTTAACGAAAATACACGGAGCCACGCAAATGCCTATGGTTTAATGCAAGTTATTCCAAACTTAGCAAAGCAATTAGCACGTAAATACAAACTTGATTACAAAAAACCTGAAGATCTTTACAATCCTCAAATAAATATTAAACTTGGAAGTTTTGAACTCTCAGAACAAGTCAGAAAGCAAAATGATCAATACACCTTTGTTGCCGCTGCCTATAACGCTGGACCAAATGCTCTAGCTAGATGGTTACGCACGCGTTGGAAACCACACTTTGATGTCATCGACTTTATCGAAGAAATTCCCTACGATGAAACAAAATTATATGTCAAAGTTATAGCAAGAAATCACCTTTTTTATGACCGCCTAGAAAACCCTGATAAACCATTGGATTTTCCTGAAAAGTTTATTAAAAAATCTGAATTAGTGTCTCAGAATTAAACATTTTAATATTTTTAAATTCTCATCTTCAGTAAGCCGATAAATAGTTTATGAATAACAAACTATTTGGCGGCTTGCTTTTATCATTTACAGTGCTTTGTTCGGCTTTTGCTGTTTTTTATTTTTTTAGCTCTAGCGACAACACGTCCGTAGAGCGCAGCATGCAATCTCAAAAAAGTAAAATAAATGATCTAAAAACAAAAACCCAATCTGGAGGAAGAGATTTAGAACTCGGCACAGTTTTAAAATCTCAATCAGAAGTTTCTGACGAACCCTCTGCTCTCTTTAATGATCCTGCGATTAAACAAGCTTGGGGACTCAAAAAATCTGATGCCGGTCGAGCCTGGTCAGTGTCACGAGGAGATAAAAAAGTTATTGTTGCCGTTATCGATACAGGTCTCGATATCAATCATGAAGACTTAAAAAATAATCTCTGGAAAAATCCAGGAGAAACTGGTTTAGATGCCCAGGGCCGCAATAAAGCTACAAATGGCATAGATGATGATGGCAATGGATTAGTCGATGACATTTACGGTTGGAACTTCGTCTCTAACAACAATAAGCTTGATGACAACCACGGGCACGGAACACACATTGCTGGTATCATTGGAGCAGAGGCTGGCAATAAAAAAGGTATTAGCGGCATTTCTCCAGATGTAAGCCTGATGATTTTAAAATATTATGATCCAAAGGTTCCAAACACTGATAATTTAAAAAATACAATTAAATCTATAGACTATGCCGTGAAAATGGGAGCGCATATTATCAACTACTCTGGTGGAGGTACTGAATACTCTCAAGAAGAACACGATGCTGTAGAAAGAGCTCAGGAAAAAGGAGTTCTCTTTGTAGCGGCAGCTGGTAATGAAAGAAGTAATTCCGATGAACACCATTACTACCCTGCGGATTATAAACTCAGCAATATCATTTCTGTTACAGCCATAGATCCGACAACAACTGTTTTATCTTCATCAAACTACGGTACAGAAACTGTTGATATAGCGGCTCCTGGACAAGGTATTTTATCATGTTTACCTAACAGCACTTATGGATTAATGACAGGAACATCACAAGCTACGGCTTTTGTCACAGGCGCTGCTGTGCTCGTGACAGCCCATAAAGACTTATATAATCAGCCTGATGAAATCAAAAAATTTATTCTAGCCACAGGTGATTCATCAGAAACATTAGCAAATAAAACTCGAACATCAAGGCAGCTTAATTTATTCAAAGCTCTCACGATTTTAGAAAACTCAACAACCGCTTCTGGGTTAAAAATTAAAGACATTCAGGATAAATCAGCTTTTAGTGCAAAAACGCTTGATTCAATCGATCCTAACGACAAAAATCAACAGGAAGTTAACCGACTTTCATCTTTTGGTCATGATCTTATAAAGGCCTTAGGATCTGGAAAAAGAGAGTTAAAAAAATCCAATTCTCCTCGTTTAGGATCAAAAGAAGACCCTAATAACGAAAACTAGAGGTCTAATTAATCTTGCTCTTTATTAAATGAAGATGTTCTTGATAAAAACCAAAGCCCATAAAAAAGCACAGTCACTGCTACAATTAACCCATTGAGGTTTGGAAATGTTGGTCGGATCTTGTTAAAAATAAATAAAAATGTTCCTAATAAAGCAAAGAATATAAAAACTCGATCACGTAAAATTTCTTGTTGACCACGCACTTGCGTTTGAGCTTTAGCTTTATTGACTTGAGCTTGCAAATGAGCCTCTAAACGACCTTCAATCTGCTTCAGATAAGTTTCAATGAGTGGGTCTTGACCCATAATTTTTTTAAGCTCATTGTATTTTTGCGCTGCAAAATTTAAAGCTGATTGCTTCTGGGCTAAGTTTAAAAAATGCTGATGAGACTCATCTTTAGATATGTCTCTTAAAATAGCTTGCCATGCTCTGTTTAATTCAAACAAGCGAGGATTTTCTATCTTTTGAATTTCATTGAATTTAGATGCTAAAACTCCACAGCTTGGACACTCATCCTGCTCGATAGGTTTTAAAAAAGAGCACTTTGGACAATTAGAAAAAGATTTTTTTTGTTTAACCGAGGTTTCATATAAACCAGTGCCTAACATTTTTTTAGAAAGCCAAAACTCTTGATGACACTCAGTGCACTCAAAATCAGCTTTTTCCGTTTCAAATGCAGTCTGATCTGTGCAAAATAATTTTTGACAGTGAGGACAACGGAATCGAATTTCAGCTGATAATTCTAAGTTCATATGTTACCTCTTATAAGGATGGCCAAAATTAACAGTTTTTTCAAGTATAAAGATATTTTTCACTCCAGTTATTTTTTAACATTTTTAGCTCTTTTAAGCGGCATAATGGCTGGCACTTCTTACATACCTTATCCACCTTGGGCTATATTATTTTGCTACATTCCTCTTTGGTATGCCACACTGAAAGCGACTCAAATTCAACGTTCTTACAAGTTCATTTTTTTATTAGGATGGATAACTCAGTTTACCCTCACCCTGATCGGGTTTAATTGGATCTATTTTACTGCGCGTGAATTCGGAAACTTACCTCAATTTATTAGCCTGCTAGCCCTTGTACTTTTTGCGGCCTTTATTCACTTGTATATCCCTGCAGCTATAACTTTAGCCTCCTATTTGAAGAAGCGTTTTGATCTTTCTCTCAGTGCATTTATTTTTACATTGGCGTTTATACATATTCTCATCGAAAGAATTTGGCCAAGCATTTTTGAATGGAATTTTGGTTACACGCTTTTATGGATAAAATCTCCCTTTGCTCAATGGGCTGATACTGTTGGGTTTTGGGGTCTGTCGGCTTTGATTTTCTTGTTACAAGCTGTGCTGTTCTACATCTTGATAGCATATCAAACCCAAAAGAAAAAATGCTTAAGTTTATTTTTCTTAGCTTTAACTTTTCTAGCAACATCATGGCTCATAGGACGTCATAAACAAGAACACTACCGTAGCAATACGAACGCAGAAATTTCCGTTATCATGACACAAGCCAATATTTCTAATGAAGAAAAACTTCAAGCCGAAAAAGGGTTCAGTTACAGAGACTACGTTTTAAATGCCTATTTTGAAGAAACAAACACTGAGTTAAATGCATCAGGAAAACCTGATTTCATCATCTGGCCAGAAACAGCTCTCCCGTTAGCTTTAGATAAAGAGTATCATTCTAATAAATATCAATCGCAAATTTTAAACCAAATTCGGAACTGGGATACAAATCTCATCACAGGAGCCTACTCAAGTGATTTAATAAAAAAAGACCATCTTGGTAACTCTATGATTAGAAACGCTGTATTTTTCCTGAACTCACAAGGAGAATTCGAGCCCCCCTATTTTAAAACGGATTTACTTGTGTTTGGCGAATACATGCCTTTTGGTCAAGAGTTTCCAATTCTTTATAAATTACTTCCTTTCGTAGGAGTTTACGAAAAAGGACCTGGCCCTGTTAGTAAAAAACTTATAACTCTTCAAAACACTTCAGTTCTATTAGGTCCACAAATTTGCTATGAGTCACTTAATCCAGGTTTTTCTCGTCAATTAGCAAAACTCAATAATCAGATTTTTTTCAATTTAACAAATGACTCTTGGTTTGGAGACTGGGCGGAGCCCTATCAGCACATGATTATGACATTAGCGAGAGGCCTTGAAAACCGCAGACCTCTTATCCGCTCAACTAATACTGGTATTAGCACCACTATTTTAGCTTCCGGAGATATTTTAGAGCAATCGCCTATTTACAAAAAATGGGTTCACACATATAAAATTAAATATAACACTCAACCAGATTTAACTTTTTATGCACGCATAGGATATTTAGATTGGATGATCTGGCTCTCTCTTCTATTAATTGTGTTATGGAAAGGTCAAAATGTTAGTCATCAAAAATCTTGATTGGTTTGAAATTTTAGAAAAAATATCGAGCTTTTCCACTTCCGAACAGGCTAAGAACCAAGCTTTACTCATTAAGCCTTTAGCTAACTCGAACCTTGCTCAAAATAGTTTTTATGAAATCGAATGTGCTTCTGCTATTTTAGCTAGCGGAATCCGCCCACACATGGAAAGTTTAGATCTATTCTCCACGTGGATAACACGCGTAAAGAAAAATGCAGTACTAAAGCCCCTAGAACTTAAAGATGTAAGACATTTTTGCCATGAAGTTATTGCACTGAAAGAAGCCCTCAAAGATCAAAATACAGCATGGGCCTTAGATCTTTACGAAAAACTGATGTCTGCGGAAGAACCTTTATCGATCATCGATAAT
>JBKBTW010000070.1:0-1726 GCA_046291245.1 Pseudobdellovibrio sp.
TGAGTACGCAAGTTGGTCTTCGGTGAGGCCAGCATCTAAGCGTGTAGCTGTGACAGTGAGCTTGTTGTACAGGCCATCATAGACTTCAGTTCTTTTTGTTTTATCCAGTACAGATTTCTCGTACTCAGCTGTGGATATTTCTTTAACTCCTTGAGGGGTCGGCAAGCGTGTTACGCAACCTGTTTGTATAAAAAAAACCGAAAGTATAAGTAAGCTGATTATTGTTTTCATGTAGACCTTTTTTAAGCTATTTGAATTTATCACAAAAATTAATGACGTAAGAGATAACCTCATCCCGAACAATATCATTGTAAAGCTCATGAGTTCCTCCTTCGATAATTTTTAAATCTTTTTCTGTAGAGGCTAGATTTTCAAAAAATTGTAAGGCTGAAGCGCTTGATACTATGGGATCGTTATCTGAAATATGTAGTAAAGTTGGAATGGCAATTTCTTGTGCGTAAGAATTTACTTTTGTAAACTCTCGTTTGCAGCCTAGAAAAACTCCAGCAGATATTTTATTGTGACGATAGATATCTTTCTCATACTCCCGAATAACATCTTTATCTCGTGTCAATTGCTCGTTTTTGATCTCGTTTCCTAGAGTGATTTTGGGTAATAAGGCATTAACTAATGTTGATCCAGTTTCTTTCCATGAAGGAACGGGCATTGCGAGTCCAAAAAATGGAGAGCTGAGAACTTGAGCCTTAATATGTGTGTAATTTTTTTCACGTAAAGCGCAAGTTTGAATAAGGCCACCCATGGAATGAGCTAAAAGAATGATAGGCTTGTTTTTAATATTTTGGATGCTTAAGCACTGCTCAAGAAATAAATGATAATCTAAAACATACTCATCAAAATCTTTAGCGTATCCTCGAATACCTTCAGATTTTCCATGACCTCTAAGATCCCATCCTATGAAGTTCCAGTTTTTTCCGATTTCGCTTTTTTGAAAACCGTTAATAAGTCTTTCATAACAATCAGAGTGTTCTGCTTGTCCATGTGTGAATATAATTGTTCCACATGGATTTTCAGCATCCCATTTTTGCATATAAAGTTTAGTTTTGTCGTAGCCTTGAAAAAATAATTCTGAACGTTTTAACATATACTCTCAAGGTTATCGTATAGATGTTTTAAGTCAAAAATTAATTAAGACCACGCAATAAAATAGTGTCTTTAGCTTTAATGTAAGTATCAAGATTGATATCATCTGGACGTAAGGTTGTATGTTCTAGTGGTGGATAATCCAATGAATAATGTATACCAATAGATTCTTTGCGTTTAAGCGCACACTGAACAGTTAAATCTGCAACTATGGCAATATTGCGCAGCTCTAAAATATCGCTGTGCATTTTCATGTTGGAATAATACTCTTTAACTTCTTGCATAATGTTGCTTAAGCGGTGACGTGCGCGCTCAAGACGTTTGTTTGATCTCACGATTCCAACATAGTTCCACATAAGACGCCTAATCTCGTCCCACATGTGATTAATGACAACCATCTCGTCTTGATTCGTGAGTTCTGGTTTTTTCCAAGGTTTAGGTTGTTTTGAAACAGAAGTTTTTTCAGTCAAAAATGCCCAATCCTTTTCGATTTCAACAGAAGCATTGTGGGACATGGTAAGGCACTCTAGTAACGAGTTTGAGGCTAAACGGTTGGCGCCGTGAAGTCCGGTGCAGGCGACTTCTCCAATGGCGTAAAGTCCGATAATATCTGTTTTTCCAGATG
>JBKBTW010000070.1:1736-12164 GCA_046291245.1 Pseudobdellovibrio sp.
TCACTACGCCACCACAGAGATAGTGAGCTGCCGGTACGACAGGAATTGGAATTTTTGTCATATCAATGCCATATTGAAGGCAGCGTGTATATATTGTTGGAAAATGTGTTTTAATAAATGCTGGGTCTTTGTGTGTGATGTCTAAGAATACACAAGGCTCGCCAGATTTTTTCATTTCAGCGTCAATGCTTCGAGCTACAATATCTCGAGGAGCTAATGAACCTAAAGGATGTAGAGCTTTCATGAAGGCTTCGCCTTTGGCATTAAGAAGCTCTCCTCCCTCGCCACGAACAGCTTCGCTAATTAAAAAATTACGTGAATCTTTATGATAAAGGCATGTTGGGTGAAATTGCATGAACTCTAAGTTAGCAATACGAGCACCTGCCCGGTAAGCCATTGCCAGTCCGTCGCCAGTAGCTCCGCCCCAATTTGAGGTGTAGAGGTAAACTTTGCCGGCTCCGCCTGTTGCTAAAATTGTCGTTTTGGCGCGTATGATGTGAACATCACTTGTTTGCTTATCTAAAACATAAGCTCCTATTACACTGGTTGGTCCTACAAAGTCTGGTTGTGCTTGTTTGTTAACAATAAGATCGATGGCGAAGTGATTTTCTAAGATAGTGATCTCTGGAATTTCTAAGACCTTTTTCCAAAGTTTACTGTGAATCTCGGCGCCAGTTTGATCTTCAAAATGGAAAATGCGTCTTTCTGAGTGTCCGCCTTCGCGCGTGAGATCTTTATCAAATTCAACGCCCCATCGAATCAGATCTTGAATTCGATCAGGAGCTTGTTCGACAACATCACGCACGGCGTTAATGTCACACAGTCCTGCTCCTGCTATTAATGTATCTTTGATGTGACTTTCAAAACTGTCGCTTTGTTTAGTGACTGAAGCGATGCCCCCTTGAGCCATAGCGCTGTTTGTGCTCGGGCCTTTATCCTTTGTGACAATAATAATGTGGCGTTTAATGTGTGTTGATTCGGCAAGCTTGAGGGCGGCACTTAAAGCCGCTACGCCTGTTCCAATGATCATGATATCGCAAGAAGTAGAAGATTCAGAAAGGTGGCCTTGAGGGAAAGCTTTTTGGTTATCCATGCCTCCTTTTAGTCGCATATTTGTGATTTGTCCAAAAAAAAAACATACTTCAAGAGCCTTGTAAAAGTGAAGAGATTCACAGCTCCTCTATACGAATTTATGGAAGTACTAGTTGCCTAGAGAATGAAAACAAAACTACAATGTATGAGTGTGCTCATCAGAGTCATTTTCTAAGTTGCTTCGTTCGGACTATAAAGGAATTACCTAGTTAACTCCGTGGTTTCAAAAGAAAGTGGGTCTGAGAGCTCATAAAGCCATTTGGTGGAATTTTTAATATATAAGAATTTTCTTCAGCAAGGATGCAAGAAGCGAAATGAAGTTTAAGTATGTCTATTATAGCATAGCATTGGTGTTTTTAGTTGTTGGGCTTTTTATCTGGAAGCTAAATGATGTTTATCGCTCAGAAAAATCTGTTTTAAGGCAAACTCAAGTGCAAGCGCAATCAACTGCATTGAGAACAGCATTAGTTAACCAGCTTGCCCAGTTGAAAAATATTTTAAGTTCTTACACTGTGCAAATAGATGAATCGCAGATTAATTGGGTTCAAATCAAGCCATTTTATGTTTTAGCTCAAGTTCAAGAAACAGCTGAGGGGCAAATAATTGTTTCAAAAATGTTTGCCCAGACAGGGAGCCAAGGTGAGCGTTGGAGTCAAGAGGCACTTCAGCTTTACTTAGGAATTCCAATTAAAAATCAAGAGCCGATGCGAGTGCAGCTGTTTTTAGACCAAGCCGGTACAAAACATTTGGCCTTAACATTTTTTGATCAACCCAAACAGCAGGGGCTTTCGCGAAGCGGAATTATTGTAGTTGGAGATTCTACATATTTTCAAAAATTTTTTGATACCCAAAGAACCAGTCAAGTGACACAAGCACTTGTTGTGCAAAACCAGATTGTAGTCGGGCATAGCCAAAGCGATTACATTGGAAGTATTTCTGATGAAGCAAAGCTTGCAAATGATAAATTTTTTAAGGATAAACAGGAGTTGCGAGGTACAAATTTAACGCTTCTAAGTTACTCTGCTAAAAACTCTAAAAATGCCGGATTAAATATTCCAACACCTATTCTTGGGCTTATACTGGGTTTAGGTTTTCTGGTTTCTGGATTGTTAGTGTTTATGGCTCGTCCAGATAATCAAAGAAAAAACACAGTCAACACAGAAGCAAAAGAGGTTAAAGTTCAAGATGATGTGCCAACGCCAAAGTTAAAACTTACAGAAAGGCCTCAAGAAGTTAGCGCGGTCAAAGAATTTAAACTGCAAGCTTTTAAAAAGCCAGTGATAGTGCCTTTAATTCTGCCTGAGAGAACTGAACCTATACGCTTGCAAATACAAGCTTGTGCACAACAGGCTCTTTTTAATGTGAATAGAAAACTTAAACAAAACAGCATAACGGTGGAAAAAGATTTTGCATCGGTTGAAAGTGTTATTTTAGATCAGTCACGCTATGTAAAAGTTTTTGAGAATATCTATTTAACACTGGTTGAGTATATAGCGACTGAACCTAAATTAACTTTACGAAGACTTGATATAAGATCTTATGATCAAGAGATGTTTTCCGTGGTTGAGGTTCATACACCGATAACAGGCGTGCAGTTTTCACAGGAGTTATTAGCAGAGTTGGGTACAGTGGGATGTGTGTTTTCAGAAGAAAAAAATGAATCAAATGAGGTGAGTTATAGGTTTTCTTTTCCTAAAGCGCCTCCTGAAGTTCCTTCTGAATCAGAGCTGAAAGAGGATTTGGTTAAAATAGAAGAAAAGCCTTCGCTTGAAACAGTCAAGGCGAGTCTTGTTGGCGAACCAAAAGTGCAGACGAAAAAAAACGTGCAGGATGATCTTGATATAGATGCTATTCTTTCTTTAGAAGATGATGAAGTGACATATGTACCAGAGGTGGAGCTACAAATGAATGAAGTAGAAAAAGAAATCAAAGAAGATGTTCATGTCAAAAAAAATAAAGTTGATCTTGAAAAAGAAATGCAACCAGTAAAATACAAGTTGGATGATGTCGTGGTTGTAAAGGAACCTGATATTGAGATGGATGAGCTGGATAAAAAAAATAAAGCTGATCAATTTAAAGTTAAAATAAGAAGGCCTGGAAAAGCATGAATATAAGAGACTACGCTTCGCAGTTTACTGTTTCTGTTTTTTCTCAAGATGTAGATCTTGGGACTAAACTTAAATATGCTATTACTCAAGCAGGTTATGATAATCATTACTTTACAGATGTTGATGAGCAGATCTCTTCAGCAGATGAAAATCCGCCGCATATCATCGTATTTGATGTAAGAGGAGCTTTACTGCCTCCTCATGAGTATGTGGCTACATGTTTGAAAATTTCAACAGAGATTAAATTTATTTTTTTGAGTTTGCCAGAGCAAATACATGCTTTTAAGAGTTACAGGAAATACAATGTCTATCATGTTTTGAATGTTTTAGACATAGCCATTGAACACACAACTTTGGCTTCTGTGGAGAGTTTGGCCGAAATAATCTATAGAACTTATCAAAATGAACAACTAGCTGAATCTCTGAATGAAGTAGAAGGAAAAGCTATTAAATTACAACAGACTTTGGAGCAAGAGCGATCAGCTCCAAAAGTTCGACCTTATCAAAATCGCATTGCTGATTATAAATCTGCGCTTTCTAAAGAGCAGCTTTTAGATATTTTTTATAAACAGACGCCGCAACAATCTTGGATATATCTTAAATATGTAGCGACTATTCAAACTTTTGTGTGTGTATCCTACTCTCAAGTGCCAGAACAGTGGGTGGAGGGCATTTCTTTTAAAGTGCCAAATCATGAAAAAGGTTTTGTAGAAAAAATGTTAATTGGCGAGCTTCCTTTTTCTTTAGAGAGTTATCTAAAAGGTAAATTTGAAACCCTACATTTAAAGTTTTTACCTTTAATTGTAAAAGATCGGTTAGAAGGTGTTTTAATCTCGACACAAGATATTTCTTCTGAAGTAGCGGAAGATTTTTCGTTGATGAGTTTAGTTTACGCCGTATTTGTTTTTGAGTCAGAACCTAAACACTTGGACATTGAAGATAGTTTCACAGGGCTTTATAACCATGTGTTTTATAACCGTATCTTGGATCGTGAATTGGATCGTAGCAAAAGAAGTTTTGTTCCAATATCGATCGTTAAAATTTCAATAGATAAATTTTCAGAGCTAGAAGTCAGCCAAGGTAAAGCCGTCGTTGATGATTTGATTTTAAGAGTAACTGAAGTCATTAAGATGACGTCTCGCTTGCCAGATTACTTGTGTCGGACGGCAGAAAATGAATTTACATTAATTTTGACTAATTGTAATCGCAAGGGTGCTGCGATTAGGGCTGAAAGACTTCGACAAGCATTGTCTAAGGAAAATATTATTGTTAATGGAGTAAGAATCACTGTAAGCCAAGGTATAAGTGAATATCCAACATTAGCTTATGATGCATTAGATTTGGATAATAGTGCATTGAGAGCTTTAAAGTTTATAACTTCTAAAGGAGGGGATAAAATCTGTATTTACAAACCACCAGCAGATCACAGACCCGATTTTGTGGTGGAGTCGTAAATGGAAATGTACCGTCGAACATATGCAGAGATTAACTTAGAAAATTTATCTCATAATTATTTGCAAATAAAAAAATTAGCGGGTGAAGATCGATTTGTTTGCCCGATGGTTAAAGCAAATGCCTATGGACATGGTGATATTCAAGTGGCGAAACACTTAGAATTCCTCGGAGCAACCCATGTTGGTGTTTGTTTGATAGAAGAAGGTTTGCTCTTGAAAGCACATGGGTTGAGCTCTGAAATTTTAGTTTTCAGAGGATTTGACAAGCAAGGAGCACAAAAAATATTTGATGCTCAGTTAACGCCAGTTGTGAGTACGTGGGAACAAATTCAATCCTTAGAGAGTATAGCCGATGAGCCTTTGAAAATTCATCTTAAGTTCAATACTGGAATGAATAGGTTAGGCTTTTCAGTTGATGAAGCAGAGAAACTTCGTTCTTATTTTAAAAAATCAAGTAAATTAAAACTTAAAGCAATTTTGAGCCATTTTTACAGTGGTGAAGATGCAGTCAATGTAAATGGTCATTCTGCTCAACAGGCAGCTTTAATGTCAGAAGTATTCTCATTTTTTAATGATGGGCAATTATATGCACATTTACTCAATTCAGGTGGAATATCAAGCTTAGCTATGCCAGAAGTGCAAGCTAATCCTGAACACTATTTACGCAAATATCCGTGGGGATTTCGTCCAGGGTTAATGTTGTACGGCTATACTCCAGATAAGAGTTTAAATGCTATAGATTTAAAACCAGTTATGACTTTTAAATCTGTAGTGAATAACATACGTCAAATTTCAGCAGGTGAGATTGTCTCTTACGGTGCTAGTTGGAAAGCAAAAGAGAGTTCAGTAATTGCTGTTGTGCCAGTGGGGTATGCGGATGGCGTGCACAGATTGCTTTCAAATAGAGGAACTGCATTACTTCTAGGTGAAGAGGCTCCTATAGTAGGACGGATTTGTATGGATTTTTTAATGTTAGATATTACGCATATTATTAAAAACAAGAAAATAGCTTTAGAAAATCTGTCAAAACTTATAGAAGAAGAAGTGATTTTATTTGGGTATGACCAAAAAGGAATTTTTTTAAGCGCGGAGGGAGCAGCTCAAGCCGCAGAAACCATCACTTGGGAGGTGTTAACTTCTGTTGGTGAGAGGGTACCTCGCCACTTTAAAGGAGCGCGTTCATGAGTTGGGTACAGAAAGCCGCCAATGTCATTGATGATGTTTGGGAAAAGTCGTTTGGACGGGTGCAAATTTTTATTAACGAAATTGGTTCAGTGACTTTATTTGCAGTCAGCAGTTTGCGCCTTTTATTCACTCAACCTTATAGGTATACTGAAATAGTTAGGCATATGGAGTTCATCGGGAATCAATCTGTAGGGATTATTACCTTAACAAGTGTATTCACGGGTCTTGCATTATCTTTTCAGATTTATTTGGGGTTTAAGTTAGTCAATGCTGTGAATTTAGTTGGACCGACAGTGGCTCTCGGTATCACGCGTGAGTTAGGTCCAGTGTTGACTGGACTTATTGTTTCTGCACGAGCCGGCGGAGCCATGGCCGCTCGGTTAGGAACTATGCGAGTGAATGAGCAGATGGACGCTCTTGATGTTATGGGTGTAAATACAAAACAGTATTTGATTGCGCCCCGCATAGTGGCCGCCGTGATTTGTATGCCTCTATTGACTGGACTATTTGATTTTATGGCGATGTTAGGCTCTTGGATTTTATGCACTAAAATTGTTGGATTGGACAGCGCAGTGTTTTTCGAGAAAATCAGACAGACAGTGAATGTAAGGGATATTAATGAAGGTTTATTTAAAGCTGCTATTTTTGGTTTGATGTTTGCAATTATTTGCACTTACCGCGGATTTAATACAACAGGTGGAGCTAAAGGCGTAGGCGAGGCCACAAATAAAGGTGTCGTTATTAGTATGGTCAGTATTATTATCGTGGACTACTTTCTAATGAATATCATTCGTATATTCTACAGCGTTTTTGGAATCACATAATATGGCAGAGCAAAAGTACGCAATCGAATTGCATGAAGTTAAAAAAAGTTTTGATGGTGGCCATGAGTTTATTCTAAAAGGGGTTAATTTAAATATTCCCAAAGGGAGTTTAACTGCAATCATAGGGTTCTCTGGCACAGGGAAGAGCGTGATGCTGAAGCACATTTTAGGTTTAATCAAGCCCACATCTGGAGATGTGAGGGTTTTAGGAACAGATCTATCTTCATTAGATGATAACACGCTGACAAAATTTCGTTGTAATTACGGTGTTCTTTTCCAAAGTGCAGCGCTTTTTGATGACATGACAGTGTTAGAGAATGTGTGTTTTCCTCTAGAGGAACATCGAAGACAATTAAAAAAAGAACAAATGGTTCAGATCGCTCAAGAAAAATTAAAAATGGTGGGTCTTGATCCTAAGCATTATCATAAATTACCAAGTCAAATTTCAGGTGGGATGCAAAAAAGGACTGGACTTGCACGCGCATTAGCTTTAGATCCAGAGATCCTTATTTATGATGAGCCAACAACAGGACTTGATCCTATTTTAACTGAAATGGTGGATAATCTTATTTTGGAAACTCATCAGTCTAGAAAAGGCACGACTTCCGTCATGGTTTCGCACGATCTAGGTGCAGCTTTTAGAATCGCAGACTTTATTGTGATGCTAGATGCTGGTAAGGTTTTATTAGCCGGAACAGCTCAAGATTTTTTTAATTCAGATATTGAGTTAGTTAAGCGATTTGTAACAAAAGGGATGAAGCATCAATGAGTTTTTTCAGCACTGCGGAATTTAAAGTAGGGGCCTTAGTTGTCGTGATCGGGGCTTTGATTGCATTAATGTCGTTACAAGTCAGCGATGATCCAGCATTTCTAGGAAGATCTAAGCAAGCTTGGTTTTATTTACCAAATGCCAATGGATTGATAAAAGGTTCTGCAATTCGTTCAGCAGGTATACCTGTGGGAGCTATTAAAGATATCCGCCTTGAAGAAGGCAAAGCCCGTATTGAAATCACAGTTAAATCAGATATACCTCTTACGAGATCGGCAACAGTGGAGTTGAGAGCCAATGGTATTTTAGGTGATAAATATATTGAGATTTTTCCTGGTAATCTAGGTGATCCAAGTTTGGAAGATCGTGGTCAAATTGTTAATGTTAAAAAAGGTGGTTCTCTCGATGATATGATGGGACAAATATCCGATATCACTTCATCCCTTAAAGATGTTGCTAAAAATCTAAATGAAGCTGTAACCAATGAGGGGACTAATAAACATATTCTAGGAAGAATTGTTTTAAATATTGAAAAACTCACTGGTGATATTGCTCAAATGACGGCCGACAATAAGGAAGATATCAGTGAAATCGTAGATCAAGTCCATAATATAACAACGACACTAGATGAAGCGCTTAATAGTGAAGGCGAGAATGGCTTTAAACAAACATGGAAAAGGTCATTGGCTCGCATCGATAAATCGTTGCAGAATATCGAGGAAATCACGAATAAGATCAATCGTGGTGAAGGTACAATTGGTAAACTCATATCGGATGAAAAAACTGCAGAAAATGTTTCTTCAGCAATAGAAGGTTTAAGTGGTTTAGTCGATACAGCCAGTAAAGTCAGTACAGCTATAGATTTCAATGGGTACTATTTAGATGCGGCCCGAGCAACAAAGTCTACGCTGGGCGTGCAAATTCAACCCGGTCTTGATCGCTACTATTATGTAGGTCTAGTGAGTGATCCGGCAGGAGTTGTAGAGCGATCTAACACGACAACAACATCTAATGGCGTAACTAACAGTGTAGATGAAGTTAAAACATACAAGAGTAAAACTAAATTTACAGCATTGTACGCAAAGAATATCTACGATTTTACTCTTAAAGGCGGGATGATCGAAAATACAGGTGGTGTGGGTATTGAGTATTCTCCAATGTACTTACACAGGTTGAAGTTTGCACTTGAGGCTTATGATTTTGAAAAGACACAGCTTCGTTCGAGTGTAAGCTACAGATCAAAATATGGTGTTTATTTAACAGCCGGCTATAATGACATGCTAAATAATCGTGACCTGCAATCCTTTTATGGTGGTGCTGGTTTATTCTTAACAAATGATGACTTAAAATTACTTTTAACTAAATCTCCCTTTTAGGAGTCGTCATTATGCAGAATTTCATCGAGCGAAAATGGATGGTTAAATCAAACAGTAAAATACTGGGGCCTTATTCGCTTGAACAAGTAGAAGATTTAATCAAGAAAAAGCAACTAACTCTTATAGATGAAATTCGTGATATGGAAAACAGATGGCTTTATGTCAGAGAATGTGAGGCCTTGCAGTCAACGGTTGAACAGCTGCGTAAAGAGATCACTAATTCTGATGATTACACGAAGACTTTTCAAACACGTACTGTGCAGACGTCGTCTACGTCGACACAGAATATGACTCAGGTGACAATCACTCAAGAACATACAAAAGAGAATTCCTCTAAAAAAGAGTTAACTTCTGAACAGCAAAACGAATTGAAATCTGAAAAAGAAATTGCTATTGTTTCAGAGTCACCTCCTCGTCCTGAAATTCAAGATGTTGTTTTCTCAGAAATTAAAAAACCTTCCACTTCAGATTATAAGAAAACTCCAATCACCCACTATGTTTCTGAGGGTGATCCTAGGGTTAGAGCAAGTATAAATCAAAAATCTAGTAATATTTTTATTACACTTTTGATGTTGCTTGTATTGGTTTTGGGCGGTGGTGCAGGTTATTATTTTTATAAACAACAGAATCAAAAAAAATATGAACAATCCGTATTAGCAACAGTAAGAAAATACTCTTTATTTGGTTTAGATAATAAAATTATAGAGCTATATGCAAAAATAAGTCCTGCATTACAGCAACAAGTTCTCCCTGAAATTATTCCTCTTATACCTAAATTGGACGAAGTTGGATTAATCAGCGGCGCTCAAACTATAGGACAGCTGAGAACCTATAAATCTGTAAGTTCTTCAAAAAAGGCATTGTTGGATACAGTCGAGTTCAATCAGGCTTTACATGAACAAAATTTTAAAAAGGCGCGTGAATTTTTGATTAGTGCATTAGATGCCGATCCAACAAATGATTTAATAAAAGAAAATAATGCCATATTAAGTTTTTATGAAAAAGACTACAGTAAAGCTATGCAAATCTTTTCACAACTGTTTCAAGCGACAAATAAAGGTCGTCTGCTATATGGTGAACTTTTGAGTTATGTTCAGAGCGGCGAAAACAATTTAAATACAGAAAATAATTTAATGCGTGAAGTGGACAGATATATTATTCCACGCGTAGATTATCGTAAAGAGTTGTTATTGGCTAATATGTATTTTAGCAAAAAAAATGCAATGGAAAAAGAGTTTTTAAATAATAAAAAATTATTTTTAAATACTCCTGTAGGATTGAGCAAATTATTTCAAACCCCATTCGTTGTGTATTCATCTTTTTATAACTACAACCATATAAAAACAATTTTTGAAAAACTACGTCCTTATTTGTCTTCGCAAGACATTGCGCTATTGGAACCGTACATAAAATTGGAATTAGATGAAATAGCCTCGGCACAGAATATTTTTGAGGCATCGCAAGGTATGTACACGTTGCCTGAAAAAGCGGATCTTCAGATGCAAATTAATTTAGCTCTAAAAAATTATAATGCTATTTTAGCTCAGGAAAAAACCTTATCTCAAGCAAGCTTGAGTGTACCAACACATCTAGCGTTAATGCTTGCTAAAATTAGAACAG
>JBKBTW010000071.1:0-12095 GCA_046291245.1 Pseudobdellovibrio sp.
GAAAAATTAAATGATAAGCCACTTATACAATGGGTTATAGAAGGTGCAAAATCTTCAAAACTTATTCAAGAAGTTTATGTGGCCACAGATGATAAAAGAATAGCAGACGTTGTTCAAAGTTTAAAAACCCCTGTGTTGATGACCCGTCCAGATTGTCCGACAGGAACAGACCGTGTTTTTGAAGCAACACAAAACTTAGATTTTGATGTTGTTTTAAATATTCAAGGCGATGAGCCACAAATAACAAAAGAGTATATAGATCCTTTAGCAGAAGCTTTTTTAAATGATAATAAATTAGATATGGCCACATTGTCGCATCCCTTGCACTTGGAAGATCTTAAGAATTTGAATGCTGTTAAAGTTATTAAAAACATGCATCAGGAAGCTATTTATTTTAGTCGTTTTGCCATTCCATACTCTAGAGAGCAATCTGTGCAAAATATGGTTTGTGAAAAACATATTGGTCTTTATGGTTACAGTAAAAGTTTTTTGCAGAAATTCTGTGAGGCTCCACAAGCCCAAATCGAAAAAGCAGAAAGTTTGGAGCAGTTAAGGGCTTTGTATTTGGGAGCAAAGATAAAAGTATTAACAGTTGCGCGACCAATACAAGGTGTGGATACACCTGAAGACTTAGCTAAATTACAGAAATTGAATAAAGTATAAAGGATATTTTCGTGAAGATGAAATCAAATATAAAAAAATATAAGCAAAAATTTATATTCGTGACGGGAGGAGTAGTTTCCTCAATAGGTAAAGGGTTAACAGCAGCGAGTTTGGGCTCACTTTTAGAAGCTCGTGGTTACAAAGTAACGATTATGAAGTTTGATCCTTACTTAAATGTTGATCCGGGTACGATGTCACCATTCCAGCATGGAGAAGTTTTTGTTACAGATGATGGTGCCGAAACTGATTTAGACCTAGGACATTACGAAAGATTCACGCAAGCGACCATGTCTCGTTGTAATTCTGTGAGCGCAGGGCAAATTTATGATTCAGTTATTACACGTGAGCGTCGTGGAGATTATTTGGGTGGAACTGTGCAAGTCATCCCTCACATTACTGACGAAATTAAATCACGTGCGTTTGAGGCCGCCCAAGGAAGTGAAATTGCCATAGTCGAAATAGGTGGAACTGTAGGTGATATAGAAGCTCAGCCATTTTTTGAAGCTATAAGACAACTTAGATTGGATTTAGGCGAGTCCAACACGGCTTTGGTGCATGTAACTTATGTTCCTTATATAGCTGTGGCGGGAGAGTTGAAAAGTAAGCCCACGCAACACTCTGTTAAAGAGTTACGTCAAATCGGCCTACAACCAGATTTTTTAGTTTGTCGTAGCGAGAAAAACATAGATGAAAGTTTAAAGTCTAAAATTGGTTTATTTTGCTCTATAAAAAAAGAATATGTTATATCGGCTCAAGACTCTAAATCTATTTATGAAGTCCCTTTAGCATTACATAAAGAGCAATTAGATGAGTTAGTCGTAGAGAAGTTAAATTTAAAGAAAACTAAAGCTAATGTGTCAGGTTGGCAAAAAGTCGTTAAAATACAAAATAATCCAAAAACAAGTGTGACCATCGCGGTTGTAGGTAAATATGTCGATCTTAAGGAAGCCTATAAATCTTTGCATGAATCACTTGTTCATGGGGGATTGGCAAATCAAGTTAAAGTTGAAATTAAATACGTAGATTCTGAAAAGGTTAATTCAAAAAACGTAAAAACATTTTTGGGCGATGTTTCTGGAGTTCTTGTTCCAGGAGGTTTTGGAACACGCGGTGTAGAGGGGAAAATTGCAGCCATACAGTATGCTCGTGAAAAGAAAGTTCCATTTTTTGGAATATGTTTTGGGATGCAACTCGCGGCTATAGAGTTTGCGCGGAATGTTTGTGGGTTGCAAGATGCAACATCAAGAGAGTTTATTGGTGAAGGTAAAGCTTTGGATTTAAAAAAAGGTGGCAATATCATTATCGACTCTATGGTTGAACAACGTGGCTTGGTAGATAAAGGCGGAACTATGCGTTTAGGGGCATTTACTTGTAAATTAGCCGCGAAAAGCTTAGCTGCAAAAATTTATAAAAAAAACATTATCAACGAAAGACATCGTCATAGATTTGAGTTCAATAACAAATACATTGATTTATTTTATGAAAATGGATTAAGAGCAACTGGTATAAATGAAGAGAGAAATTTAGTTGAGATATTAGAAGTTGCGAGTCATCCATGGTTTATCGGAGTGCAGTTTCATCCAGAATTTAAATCTAAACCCTTAGCTCCGCATCCATTATTTGCTGAGTTCGTAAAGGCGAGTGCTAAAAAATTGCAGCAAAATAAAAATTCAAAAAAATAAAAAGGTTTAAACTATGTCAAAAATTATAGATAGAGCAAAACAGGTGTTGCACATTGAAGCCGAAAGCATTCAGGCTCTGATATCTAGAGTAGATCAAAATTTTGAACAGGCTGTTCATCTTATTTTAGAGTGCAAAGGTAAGATTGTTGTAACAGGCATAGGAAAATCAGGCCAAATAGCTCGTAAAATTGCGAGCACTTTGTCAAGTACGGGGACCCCTGCTTTGTATCTGCATCCCGCGGAGAGCAGTCATGGTGATTTGGGTGTGATTGGAGAAAGTGATTTAGTAGTGGCTTTATCCTATGGTGGGGAGACTGCGGAGTTGAATCATGTTTTAAATTTTATATCACGCCGAAACATTAAAATGATAGCTTTAACGGGCAAAGTAGAAAGTTCCTTAGCGCAAGCAGCTCAAATCACATTAAATGTATCTGTTGATAAAGAAGCTTGCCCTCTTAATTTGGCGCCAACTTCATCAAGTACAGCTATGTTAGCTATGGGTGATGCATTAGCCATGGCCATATTAGAAGTTAAGAATTTTAAAACTGAAAATTTTGCGGAATTCCATCCAGCAGGATCATTAGGGGCCAAGCTTTTAAAGGTTAAAGATATTATGAAAACGGGTGAGGCTCTTCCTTTTGTGCGACCGGATGCTGAGATGAAAGAGATTTTAACTAAAATGACTCATCAAAGCGTGCGTGGGGCAACGGGTGTACTTGATGCAGATAAAAATCTTATTGGTGTTATTACAGACGGAGATATCAGACGGTTTTTAGAAAAAAATCAAAATCCATTTGCGGCTAAAGCTGAAGTTGTGATGTCCAGAAATCCAAAAACAATTGATGCAAATGAATTGGCGGAAAAAGCATTGTTTTTAATGGAACAGTTTAGAATTCAGATGCTGATTGTTTTAGATAAACAATCAGCATCGCCATTGCAGCCTATAGGTATGTTGATTTATCAAGATCTATTAGCTGCAAAAGTGAGATAAGTTTTTATTAGAAATAAGTCGATATACCAGCTACGGCTTTAAATCCAGATGTTGTGACGTCTAAATTTCCAACTTTTGATTTTTCCATAGAGTAAACAACTCCTGCTCTGATGGCATGATCATCACTTACTCCAAACCATTTCATGAATGGCCCTGCTGAAAAAGCCATTCCAGAAGAGCTTGTGCCAGTAGTTTTTTGCTGCGTAAAAAGGCCTTCAGCATCTACGCTAAATATTGTAGAAGTTCCTGAAATATTAGGTTGGAAGTTGTATGTTCCGAAAGCTCCTAAGCCAAATGCTGTAGTAGCATCTTTTCCGCTTTCTTTGATATAATTCAAAGAGGCAACTGGCCCAAATTCGAAATCTTTATGATTCCATCCATACTTGCCTGTAGATGTAAAAGACATTGTAGATGCAGAGCCTGCAACATTAGGTTTTGTGTTTGCAAAAGCAACATCAAGACCTATTAATTTATCACGAGAACCTTTGCCCGCAGAGGAAGTACCATGACTAGCATGGATTGTTTGTCCTACGCTTAAAGTGTTTCCATCTTGTACTTCGACAATCGCTCTGTTTCCTTTGACTTGGATAACATTTAATTGCTGAGCTTGTGTGATAAGCGGCAGTGCTAAAAGTGATGCAATCGCTATTATAGTTTTCATTTTGTGGTCTCCTTTTGAAAATTAATTTAAATTCCTTCTGATTTTCTAATAAACAAATCTACTTGTGTATAAAAAAGGGAGAATGCGACCTAGGTCCTGAGCTTTTAAAAACCATCTAAATAATGTTACATAATTTTTCTAAACCAGACTTAAGTCATTCATAAATGCGAATAAAAATCTACATGAGTTGCCCTCGTGGATTTTATTCTTAACAATGAAAGCTGTGGAAATAGATATACAGAAATTAAAAAATATTAAGATGTTAGTGTTGGATGTTGATGGCATTATGACAGATTGCCGTTTATGGATGGATTCCGATGGTGAATGGAAAAGAATCTATTCTGTCCGTGATGGAGTTGGTATAAAAGCTCTAATCGAACAAGGTTATAAAGTTGCGGTCATTACGGGTGCAAAAGCTGTGGACGTGCGAGCGCGAGTTAAAATGCTCGGAATCAATTATCTTTATGAAGGTGCTTTAAATAAAGTTCCACCTTTTGAAGAACTGCAAAAAGAATCAGGTTTATAGCCGTCAGATATTGATTATATGGGAGATGATTTTTTTGATCTTCCGATTTTGAATGCCGTACAGTTTTCAGCCACAGTTCCTGACGCAATGGAAGAGGTTTTGGAATCAGTACAGTATATTACAAAAAGACCAGCGGGCAATGGAGCTGTTCGTGAAGTTTGTGATTTTATTTTAAAACACGGTTTTTACTCTAAAGGACAAAAATAATGAGAAAATATATAATAATATTAATGTTGTTAGCAACATCTCAAGGTTTTGCAGCGGTTGACGTGCCAGAAGATGAGTTAGCTCAGGAATCTGTATATCCAGTTTTTGATCATCCTCAGAGCGTGATGAATCGAAATGTGCAAACTACAAAAAGATTTGATGTAGGTTTGTTTGGAGGATTTGCATTAACTGAACCAATTTATGATACTTCTAAATTTGGCTTGGCGGCCAATTACCATTTTAATGAAATGCATTCATTAGGGTTATTGTTTTCGCAAAATAGCACGGGTTTATCAAAAGATGCAAAAGGACTAAAGGAGCAAAATTTAGATTTTGATCGTGCACCTAAACCTCAAAATTCAATTTTACTTGATTATAACTATAAACCTTTTTACGGAAAACTTTCTTTTTCGAAGTTAGGCGTAATTAATACAACGATCTATGGAACAGCTGCAGTTGGCATGGTTAAGTATGAGCACAAAACCTATCCAGCAGTTGCTCTTGGGATTGGTGAAAGATTTTATTTTACCAGTGCTTTATCGCTGAAGTTAGATCTGCGTTTATATGTACATCAAGCTCCGATTCCTTTTAAAAAGGGTGGTTTACGTTATGGCTATAATGGCGGAGCGAATGATCCAAAGCCATCTTTAGATTCTTTTGAAGAGCGTATTACTTACACTAACAATTTAGAAATTGGTTTGAATTATTTATTCTAGGAGATCAACGTGAACAGTAAAGTTTTACCAAGAATACTACTCATATTAGCAAGCGCTGTGATCTCTGTAGCTTCACAAGCGCAGGAATCTGTGGAGGATAACGAAATTGTCAGTGTAGAAGATGTATATAATAATGCTCCTGCAACGACAGTAACACCTACTCGCCCTGGGTATGAAGAAAACCAATCACTTCCAGTGGATACTAATAAAAGAAAAACAGAAGCGACTCAAGAGGTTAATGATCTTAAAGATTTAAGTCGGTTAGCTCCTTTTAGCGAAGTATCTGTCATTCAGAAAAAGTTTTTACCTAAGACAGGCAGATTTCAAGCTTTTATAGGTGGAAGTGTTATGACAAATACGCCTTGGTATAATAATTACGGCGGAAAGCTGCATTTAGCTTATCATTTTACTGAAACACTTGGATTAGAGTTAAACTCTTCATTTTTAACAAATTCAGAAAGTAAATCAGTTAAAGAGATCCGTGACAATAACGGGCTTAATGCTGAACAGTTCGTTTATACTAAAAGCTATTATGGTCTAGATTTAATGTGGAGTCCTATCTACGGTAAAATGACTTCACTAAATGATACAGTTATCCCGTTTGATATGTATTTTTCTTTTGGTGGAGGGGTTTCTAAGACGAACTCTAAAGAAAAAGACAACTCTACTTTTCATGTGGGTGTAGGACAAATATTTGCTCTTTCAAAAGCTGTTGCTGTTCGTTGGGACTATAGTTTTACGACGTTTTCAGCAACACCAGCGAGCACGAATAATGGTTTAGCAGAAGCAAGTCGATACAATGATTTATTATTAACTTTAGGCTTTAGTTTCTTCTTTCCGGAGGCAAGTTACCGATGAAAAATACTTCAAAAATATTCATAGCTTTATGTGTATCAGCGGCTCTTTTGATCTCATTAGATGTTTTTGCTCAAACATCTAAAGGGAAAGCTAAAACGACACCTAAAGTGTACACGAATACAAACAGTACAAGTTCGCGAGCGCAAATTCAGAATGCCATAACTCAATATAAAAATGGTAATTATACTGCCGCAGCTATAGCATTTCATACTTTATCAAAAAGATCAGATTTAAAGGCTGAGCGCCCTCAGTTAAAAATGTACTTGGGTGAGTCTTTGATGGAGCTTGGGTATAATCAAACAGCCGTATTTCAATTTGTTGATTTAATTAAATCAGGAGATGCTCGCTTCACAAGAGCCGCTTTGGAAAAACTGTTGATAGTAACTGATAGACTAGGTGATGAAACGTTATTGAACTATGCCATTCAAAGAATTGATGTAGCTTCGGTTCCAAGTCAACATCGTGAAATGCTCTATTATCGCATGGGACAAATTAAAATGAACAGTGGGCAATATGCTCAAGCTGCTCAACTTTTTGAACGTGTTGGTCCTAAAAGCCGTTATTATTTCAATGCTTTATACGATATGGGTTTGGCTCAAGCAGAGGCTAAACAGAATGATTTGGCTTTGAGTACATTCAGAAAGCTTATGAATGTTCGTGATAATGCTAAAGTTACTGACACGAATAAAGTAGCAGCGCAAATGGCTATAGCTCGAGTCTTGTATCAGAAAAAAGATTTTGAAGGTTCTATCGAAGCTTACTCTAAAATCCCAAGAGATCACGTTTTATGGCATGACTCCGTTTTTGAAAGAAGCTGGGCTATGTTAAGATCTGCAAGATTTAGATCTGTATTGAGTAATTTTCAGTCTCTACATTCAAGTTATTATGATAATTTTTATATACCAGAATCGCTTTTGTTGCGATCTATCGTGTATTTATACATCTGTAAATACGATGAAATGGAAAAAGTTTTAAGCTTATACGAAAAACAATACAATCCTGTTCAAGAGAGCATTAGTAATTTCTTAAGATACAATAAATCATCTGAAGCTTATTATTCCGAAATTGAAAAAGCTTACATCATGAAACGTGATGAAGATGCCGCTAAGAAAACAGAACTTCCTTTAAAGGTAGCTAATAAAATTTACGAAGAAGGAAATGTACGTCGAGCAATGGCATACATCAAAAAAATTGTGGAAGAAAAGAGAGCTATTGAGCAAAATCCACAATTTAGATCTTCAGCAGTTGGAGCTTACGCATTGAAGATTGTAAATAATCGTTTAAAAGGTGCTAAAGCTCAAACTGGCGATATGGTTAAAGCCCATTTGGAGAATATGCAAATCGAATTAAAAGATTTAAAAGAGCAAGCTAGCTTCATTCGCTATGAAATGATCAATGGCAAAAAAGAAACTATTAAAAAACGTATAGCAGGTCGTGATCTAGAAGACGCTCAAGTGGATAGTGATCAAGATAGATCATTTTATGTCCAAAATGGTTATGAGTATTATCCATTCAAAGGTGAATACTGGTTAGATGAAGTTGGTAACTATCATTATCTTGGTAAACAAAGCTGTGAGTAATAATATATGAAAAATACACTTAAACTTATACTAGCAACAACTTTCTTAATCTGTGCGAGCGTCGATGTGGCCATCGCACAAAAAAAGAAAAAAATAACAGTCGGTGAGCTGCTGCGCAAAGTAAAAGAAGACAGTCGCGGCGGCAATTTGAAATCCATGGAAAAGGGAGATACGGTCGTTCCAAATGCACAATTTAATTTTGGAACTAAACGTGTTAACCTACAAACAATTAAGCCGCCGAAATCAACTGAAATGCACAAATATGAGTCTGGTGGAGATCAAGCAGAATACGAAAAAACGCTCGATCGTCAAATTAATGAGTTATACGGCTTAACTAAAAAATTTGATAATAGTCCTAACCGTGGAGAACTTTGGTTAAGATTGGCGGAACTTTACGTGGAAAAATCTACTTTAGTGGATCAACGTAAACAAGATGTGTATGATCGTCAGCTTAAGGCATTTCAAGATGGCAAAACAAAAGTTAAGCCTCAATTAGATACGCAAGAGTCACGTCAATACAACACAAAAGCGATTCAACTTTATGAATGGTTTTTGCGTGATTATCCTAAAGATGAAAAAGTTGGACAAGCGTTGTTCTTCTTAGGTTACAATTACTTTGAGCTTGGCGATACTGATAAAGGAATGAAATATTACGAAACTTTAACTAAAGATCACCCCCGTAGTCCTTATCTGGGAGAAGCCAGCTTTTCAATGGGTGAGTATTATTTTGATAATGAAAAATGGGCTGAAGCTTACCGTGAGTACGCAAAAATTATTAAAAATAAAAAACATCGTTTGAATGCCTTTGCACTGTATAAAGGTGCGTGGTGCTTGTATCGCATGGGCAAAACAGAGGAAGCGATCAAGTATCTTGATTTCATTATTCGTGCAGGTAAAGGCGAAGATGGAGACTCTTTAACACGTAAATCAATTAACAGAAATAAACTCGAGAATGAAGCTTTACGCGATATCGTTGTATTTTACTCAGATACTGGAGACGTAAAAAGAGCTGTTAATTATTTTAAAAACTTAGGTGGGGTTGATTCTAATGCCTATATTGAACGCTTAGCCTATTATTATGCAGATAAAGGTGCTCGTGATGCATCTAGAGATGTTTTTCATATGTTAATTGAAGAAGATCCTACAGCTAAAAAAGCGATAGAATATCAATATCAAATTGTTCAAAATTATTTCTATGCTAAGAACTCTCCACAATTTAAAGAAGAGCTTTACAAGTGGATTAATAATTATCGTAAAGACTCTGCTTGGGCAGATCGAAACAAGGGTGATAAAGCTTTTGTTGAAAACTCTTTGAAGCTAAGAGAACAAACTTTAAGAAATTATGTTCTTCAGCAACATCAAACAGCACAGAACTCTAGAGCAGCTTATTCTCGTCAAACAGCATTGGAAGGCTATCAGTTATATTTTCAAGAATTTTCTGACTCTCCACAAGCTTCTGATATGCATTTTTTCTATGCTGAGTTGTTATATGATTTAGGGCGCTATGAAGAGGCTTCAGTGCATTATTCGTGGGTTGTAGAAAATGCTCCTAAAAGCAAATACGCCTCTAAAGCAGGTCAAAATACTTTATTAGCTATTGAAAAAGCTTTACCTAAAGATGATGAGTTGCAGAAAAAAGTTGGTAACTCAGTGGATCCAATTCCTTTAGATCCGCGCGTAGAGAGATTTATTAAATCAGCTCAATGGTATACTGACAAATTTCCTAACTCTGAAAAAAATGCAGAAATTAAATTTAGAGTTGGACGTTTGTATTATCAAACTAACCACTTTAATGAAGCTGAAGTTATTTTTAAAGATATAGTCAATAAATATCCTAAAACAAAATATTCGGAATATTCAGCAAATTTATTGTTAGATATTTATAATATTAAGAAAGATTATGTAGGTTTGGAAAAAGTAGGGAATGAGCTTCTAGCAAATGATTCTATTGCCTCATCAAAAGCAGGATCTGACATCCGTGGTGTTTTAGAACGAGCAAGTTTTAAAAAGGCTCAGGACTTGGCAGCAGAAAAACGCTACTTAGAAGCGGCAGAGCAGTTTCAAGCATTTGCAACACAAAACCCTAAATCAGACTTAGCATCTACGGCATTATTTAATGCGGGTGTTAACTTTGAAAGTGCAGGACGTAATTACGAAGCGACTCAAAGTTATAAAAAAGTTTTAGCTTCTAATGATAAAAATGCGGCGACTTATAAAGCGAGATCTGAAAAGCTTTTAGCTAAACTTTATCAAGACTCAGGTCAATTTGAAGAGTCAGCTAAACTTTTTTCTAAAATTGCCAAAGATGATCCAAAGGATAAATTAGCGCCTAATTATTTGTACAATTCAGCAATTATGTATGAAGCTTTAGGTCGAAATAGAGAGGCTTTGAATTCTTATAATGATTTCTTGCAAGTGAATAAATCACGCAAAGAAAATGCAGAGGCAACATTTAGTGTAGCTGCATTGATGAGAAAATCGAATTCTTTGTCTGCATCTATGGATAAGTATGATGAGTTTACACAGTTATCAAATGATGGTGTTAAGCGTGTAGAGGCTTATTATTGGATCTATGAAATGGGACGCAAGACAAACAAAATTACGCGTTCCGATGAGGCAAAAGCAGCGGCCATACAAAATTACAACAGATTGTCTTCAGACAAAAAAAGCGCTGTAGGACAGTATATCGCTAAAATTAAATATCAAGATGCTGTGACTTTGTACAATGAAATGAGAGCTGTAAAAATCCCAGCCAATCCTCAAAAACAAAAAGAAGCTGTTGATAAAAAATTAAGTTTGGTCGCGAAAACAAGTGAAGCCTTAACAGATACGATCAAAGTGGATTCGGCTGAGGAAATAGTGGATTCATTAAATTTACTTGGTGAAACAAATGATCATATTGGTCACGCTATTATAAATGCGCCACTTCCAGCTGGTTTTAATGATGAGCAGAAAAAACAATACATGGCGGGTATTCAAAAAATAGCAGAACCCTTCTTAAAAAAATCTGAGGATGGTTATAAAGCGGCTGTTGATCGAGCGAGAGAGTTGGGTGTTTACCCAGCTTCTTATAGAAATGCTCTGTCAAAGATGAATGATAAAGATTCTAAGCAGTATTATGACGGACCAGAGGTTACTTCTGAGTCTAAACTTATTCAGTGGATAGGTGACAAATGATAAAAAAGTTAAATAAATCACTTTTGGTTATTTTTCTTTGTTTATTGAGTGCTTGTGCCTCAACAAACTCAGGCCGTGACGAGGAGTCAAGTGTAACTGATGCTGGTGACAAAGTCAGTGTAAATGATGGATCTCGCAATATGAAAGAGAGAACATCGCAAGTCACAGCCTTAGGCGATGCAAATTATAAAAATGCGCCAAATAAATTAGCGGCGGCCATTAAGGCTCAAAACGATGATGCGATTATGCAATCCGCAACTGAGGTTTTAACTCAAAATCCTAAGGATGTGACGGCGTTAAATGCTTTAGCTATGGTGCATTTCAAAAGAGGTCGAAATGAAGCAGCGGAGTATTTATTGAACAAGGCGCTTCAAATTACTCAAAGTAAATCAGAATTATATAATAATCTAGGTCTTGTAAAGCTGGCTAAAGGTGAGAATAGAGAAGCTGTGGCATTATTTCGTAAGGGGCTTCAAGTTAATGGAAGTGATGTTGCTATCGGTGCAAATTTAGGCGCCCTCTATGTGAAAGAAAAGGATTACAGCAAAGCCGAATTAGCGTTAGAGATACCTTACAAAAAAGGTGTTAAAGACCCAAAAGTTATTAATAACTATGCTGTGGCTTTAACTGGTAGTGGAAACATCTCTAAAGCAAGTGATGTCTATTCTAAAGCTATCAAGGATTATCCTAGTCAGCGTGATATTATGTTGAATTATGCAATTTTATTAATTGATCATCAGCAAAAATATCGCGAAGGATTAGATTTATTGAATAGACTAAAGTTTGTAGGAACACCTTCGGAGTCGAGAAATTTAATAAATGATTTGGAATCGAAGGCAAAAGCAGGTTTAAATTAATATAACGGGGTCATTATGCGTTGTGTACAGCTAGTTTACATCATGATCTTGGGTGCGATACTTGTGTTATCTGAAGTTTCTTTAGCTCAGACAACACAGATCAAGCCTGGGCGCAAACAAACATTAAACTTTGAGGATGAGCTTGTCGAAGGAAGAGCTCAAAAACCAGAGTTATTT
>JBKBTW010000072.1:0-12054 GCA_046291245.1 Pseudobdellovibrio sp.
TCTGATCGCAATTTATGTAGGAGCCATTTGGATGACTTTAGGCTTATACAGTGAATTGGAAAAACGAGGCATCGATTGGAAGAGATCAGGCATGTTGTCTGTTATTTCAGGCATATTGTTTGGAGTTGGTAGCTATCTAGCTGTGACGAAATTGTCATTAAGCCCAGATTTAGCTCATCAAATTGTTGAACCACTCATGTTGTCTTTAAAACAAATTGTTCCAGATCAAAAATTTGAAACACAAGCAATTATGATGTTTATGCCCGGAGTATTAGGGTCAGCTTTAGTAAGCTCGATTGCAGCATCGTTTGTATTTGAGTCGCAAATTTTTCAAGTTTTTAATTTAAAACGCGAAAAATTAGCATCAGGTTTGAAGTGGCTTGAGTTTAGGTTGCCGGATATGTTTATTTGGCTATCTTTATTCGCTTTTCTTTTTTCAATGGTAGATACTTCAATCAGACTGTTTGAGATTAACATTGTACAAGTGATAGCTATTAATATTTCGATCATCAGCGTAGTGGCTTATTTTTTTCAGGGTATTTCTGTGATTGAGTTTGCAACACGTATATTTAGAGTAGGTCGTATCTCTAAATTTATGCTTTATTTCTTACTTATTACGTGGGCACTACCTTTAGTAACTTTGCTAGGTTTAGCAGATTACTGGGTAGATTTTAGACGCCTTTTAAGAAAAAGAATTAAAGTTAATTAACCACTTAAATTGTTTATCAATTTAAGTAAGCTTTAAATTGTAAGATATAATTTAAAGTCATTTAAAAAGGATTATTTTATGAAAGTAATTTTACAAAAAGATGTAAAAGACTTAGGAAAAGTTGGTGATCTTGTAACTGTATCTGCTGGTTTTGCGAGAAATTTATTATTTCCTCGTAAGTTAGCTGTAGAAGCTACTGAGACAAGAGTAAATGAATACAATCACTTAAAACGCGTAGCTGAATCTAAAAAGAAAAAAGCTTTATCTGAAAGACAAGCATTCTTATCTAAAATTAAAGGGACTACAGTTACTTTTAAATTGAATGCTGGTGATAACGACAAACTTTTCGGTACTGTTACAACAACTGATATCTCTAAAGGTTTAGAGAAATTAGGTTTTGCAGTTGATCGTCGTGATATAGTTTTAGAAGAGCCTATCAAAGTGTTAGGCACGCACAAAGCTACTATCAAGTATGCTGAGGGCATGGAAGCTGATATTCAAGTATCAGTTGAAAGAGCTTAGTTTTAAGCTTTCAGCTATAAATATAAATTATATTTTAAGGGTCGATGTTACTGCATCGGCCCTTTTTCTTTTTGTAAATATGCATATAATCTGTGAGATAGTTTGATTTAAAAACTCATATCAAGAGGTTGTTAATATGTTTAAAGTATTAGTTGGAATTGTAATCTTAACCACGCTACCCGCCCTAGCTCGTAAAACAGATGGTCAGTATAATGTCGACAGAAGCAATAATTTAATTACATTAACACCTAAAGAAGGTTTTCATTTCAACGAAAAAGCGCCAGCGAGTATTGAATTTGATCATAAATCTAAACAAAAACCAGAGATTAAAACAGAAAAAGTTTTTACATTTAAGATAAATCCTAATTCACAAAAGGCTAAATTAAATTTTTATCTTTGTGATGATGCTAAAACAGTTTGTGAACCTCATATTTATGAAATTACATCAAATAAAAAATCAGCTTCAAATGAGTCTTCAATAAAGACGGAAGATTCTGGAGTAGCAATTGAAAATGTTAAAAAGGACTCTAAAAAAATAGATAAAATTAAAGTTAAGTCTAAACCAACTCTCTTGATTTTTTCAGCTCCATGGTGCCCAGCTTGTATTAGACTAAAATCGGAAACTTTAAGTACACCAGAAATTAAAAAAATGCTTTCAGGTTATGAAGTAAGTTATATCAATATAGATTTAGTACAGAATGAACAAATCTCAGATGAGTACGGCGTAAAAGCCATACCGACCATGATTTTGGTAGATGACGCTGGATCTGAAATTAAAAGATGGCTTGATTTTCAAGATAAAAATATTTTTCAAAAAGATTTTAAATCGGCAGTTTTAGATGCCAGTATTGATCAATTAGTGGATAAAGCAAATGGTGGCGACATTAATGCAGCAATTAAACTTGGATATAATGCCTACGCAAAAATGAAGTGGGAAGAAGCGTCAAAATGGTTATCATTGTCTAAAAATAAAAAAGATATAAATTTAAAACTATCAAGCGATGTTAATTTGGCAAGTGATAATATTGATGATAAAAAGCCAGAAACTAAAATTGAATATTTAAATACATTAGAAAGAGCATTTTCATTAACAACATCTGAAATAGACCAATTAAGATGGAAAATTGATTATTTAGAAAATCAAAATGAAACTGATAAGAAAGATATCAAAAACATTACAGGTAAAATTAAAGATCACTTAAATAAGTTATTAGTGCAAAAAAAATTACAAAATAAATTTTTAGATTCTACATATGGTGATTATACTCAATTTGAAAAAATTGAAATATTAGATATGCTTAAAAGATTAAATGCCTTAGTTAAAAGTGAGGAAGCGTCTGTAAAATTAGAAAAAGAGAATCTTAAAAAAGATATCAAGATCGCACTAGATCAAGTAAAATTAAACGTAGAACAGCCAGGTAAATATTTAAACGCAATATGGTATTACACTCAAATTGAAGAGTTTGATAAAGCAGAAGATTTATATCAAACATTGATCAATAAATATAATGATAGTTATGTTTACTATCAAAAGTATGCCAATTTCTTGATGAAACAAAAACGTTATGATGATGCACTGAAAAACATTGATTTAGCCTTGCAGTATAAAGAAGGTAATGAGCCACAGTTAAATTTAATTAAAGTAAAAATTTTAAAAGAACTTAATAAAAAGAAAGAAGCGTTGGTTTTAATAGAGGACACCTTAAAAATAACAGAAAAATATCCTAATAAATACAAACGCACCCAAACTGCTCTAATGGATCTAAAAAAATCGCTTTAATATGTTTTATAAAATTTAAAATAACAGAGAATAATTTCTAAAGAAAAACTCTGAATATTTTTTGTTTAAGATGAGTAAGATAACTTACTGCACTTTATCTGGTGAAGTGCCGTAGAAGACCTCATCTAGGTAGATGAGCAAGCATGCACGTAAGTCCTCTACAGTCATGCTGTCAGGGTCGATCTCTAGAGCTCTGATAGCCGCAAAAAGCTCGGTTTCAATAGTGTCTTTGTCGATACTTGAATGTTGAGCAAATAGATCTAAAACACGACTCACAATCGCCTCCATGCAATCGAATCATTTAAAAAACCCCAATCCTTGGGGCTTTTATAGAGTAGGTTAAAATAACTTTTTAACAGTCCATCTCATATACCCTGTTTGTATAGACAAGATCATCAGACCAGATGGTTACTTATGTTTCAATTTTTTTACAAAACAGGGGTGTTTTTTAGACCAAAGTAAGCCTTATGATAAGGCTAGGTGCATGATTCAAGGCAATTCAATTTTAAGAGCTAAGACGGGAGTTTATTTTGTAGGCTATGATGGATTTTTCGAAAAATAGTCCCATCAGATCAAATATAAAAGGTTTAGAGAGTATATTGCTAAGGCATAACGTTAATTTTATTTAGATGCCTTGACAGCTAAAAAACGGTACTCATATTGGGGTTAAAACTAATTTAACTAACTGGATTTCTTTGTAATTTAGAAATCCAAACAAAAATCATAAAGAGGTTTAAAATGACAAAAGAGCTTGGCGTTCGCCCACTACATGACCGTATCTTAGTACGTAGAACTGCAGAAGAAGAAAAAACTGCTGGTGGATTATTTATCCCTGATTCAGCAAAAGAAAAACCACAACGTGGTGAAATCGTTGCAGCTGGTAAAGGTCGTATTACTGAAGATGGTAAAGTTTTACCATTAGAAGTAAAAGTTGGAGATAAAGTTTTATTCTCTAAATATGCAGGGACAGAAATCAAATTTGATGGCACGGAATTCTTAATGATGCGTGAAGAAGACGTATTAGGAATCGTACAATAATAAATTTTTAAATTATTAATCAGTGTGTTTATACACACGCGGAAGGAAAACATGAGCAAGATTCTAGTATTTTCAGAAGAAGCAAGAACAAATATTTTAAAGGGTGTTAATACACTAGCTAACGCAGTTAAAGTTACCCTTGGACCTAAAGGTCGTAACGTTGTTATCGATAAATCTTTTGGCTCACCACTTATCACTAAAGATGGTGTTACAGTTGCTAAAGAAATCGAATTAGAAAACAAATTCGAAAACATGGGCGCACAAATGGTTAAAGAAGTTGCGTCTAAAACAAATGATGAAGCTGGTGACGGTACAACTACTGCAACAGTTTTAGCACAAGCTATTTACCGTGAAGGTGCTAAATTAGTTTCTGCAGGTCACAATCCTATGTCGATCAAACGTGGTATTGATAAAGCAGTTGCTATTGTTATCGAAGAACTTAAAAACATGGCTAAACCAGTTAAAGGTTCAAATGAAGTTGCTCAAGTTGGCGCTATCTCTGCAAATAACGACAAAGAAATCGGTGTTATGTTAGCAGATGCTATGGATAAAGTAGGCCGTGAAGGCGTTATCACTATCGAAGATTCAAAAACAGCTAAAACAGAAGTAACAACTGTTGAAGGTATGCAATTTGATCGTGGTTACCTATCTCCATACTTCGTGACTAACGCAGAAAAAATGGAAACAGCTTTAGATAATGCTTATGTTCTTATCTATGATAAAAAAATCTCTACTATGAAAGATATGCTAGGCGTACTTGAAGCAGTAGCTAAGCAAGGTCGTCCATTATTAATCATCGCTGAAGATGTTGATGGTGAAGCTTTAGCAACTTTAGTTGTTAATAAATTACGTGGAACTTTACAAGTTTGTGCTGTTAAAGCTCCAGGTTTTGGTGATAGACGTAAAGCTATGTTAGAAGACATCGCGATCTTAACAAACGGTCAAGTGATCTCTGAAGATCTTGGTATGAAATTAGAGCAAGCCAATGCAACTCATTTAGGTATTGCTAAACGTGTAGTTATTGATAAAGACAACACAACTATCATTGATGGTAATGGCAAAAAAGCTGACATCACTGCTCGTGTTAACCAAATCAAAGCTCAAATTGAAGAAACTACTTCAGATTACGATAAAGAAAAACTTAAAGAGCGTTTAGCTAAATTAGCTGGCGGTGTTGCAGTTATTCACGTAGGTGCTCCATCAGAAGTTGAAATGAAAGAGAAAAAAGCTCGTGTTGAAGATGCATTAAATGCAACTCGCGCAGCTGTTGAAGAAGGTATCGTAGCTGGTGGTGGTACTGCTTTATTACGCGCTTCTCGTCAAATTGAAAAAGGTAAATTTTCTGATGAAGAAAAATTTGGTGCAAACATCATTAAACGTGCTTGCGAAGAGCCTATTAGACAAATCGCGACAAATGCAGGTTTAGACGGTGCTATTGTTGTAAATAACATTTTACAAGAAAAAGGATCTAGCTACGGCTACAACGCCTACTCTGATGAGTACACTGATTTATTAAAAGACGGTGTTATTGATCCAGTTAAAGTTGTTCGTTGCGCATTAACAAATGCAGCTTCTGTATCATCTTTGATGCTAACAACTGAGACTATGATTGCCGAAGCTCCTAAAAAAGATGCTCCTGCAATGCCTGGTGCTGGTGGCCACGGAATGGGTGGTATGGATGGTATGATGTAATTTGAGACTTAGATCTTAAATTACAGTCTTCTGTATAAAATCAGTATTTACAAAATAAATACAAAAATAAAAAAGGGAGCTTCTTATAGGAGTTCCCTTTTTTATTATATAAATTAAGGTCTGCATTAATTTAAAATAATAATTACCCATGTTTTTTTAATGCAGATATTCTTTTTAGACAAAATCTTAATCTAAAAGGAGATCAGCATGTTTAAAAAACTTATGGTTATTTTAACTTTATTAGTCGTTCAAAACACTTTAGCCAAAGTGACTACAGAAACTGTTACCTATAAAGATGGTGAAGCAGAGCTTGAGGGATTTATCTCTTATGATAAAAATTTAATTAAAAACAAAAAAGCACCAGCCGTGGTCGTGGTTCACGATTGGATGGGTGTTGGTGAATACGTTAAAATGCGGGCAGAGCAATTAGCTTCGATGGGGTATGTAGCATTTGTTGCTGATATTTATGGAAAAGGGAATTTACCAAAAGATACTAAAGAAGCTGCGGCGATCTCTGGTAAATTTAAAGATGGTGATCGCAAGCTATTAAGGTCACGTGCTGAAGCAGCTTTTAATGAGCTGAAGAAAAGCAATTATGTAGACACAAATAAAATATCTGCAACTGGTTATTGTTTTGGTGGGACAACGGCGTTAGAGATGGCTCGTATGGGTTTACCACTAAAAGGTGTAGTGAGTTTTCATGGTGGACTGACATCTGTAAAACCAGAAGATGCTAAAAATATTAAAGCTAAGGTCTTGGTGCTTCATGGAGCTATAGATCCATTTGTACCATTAAAAGAAGTCGAGCAATTTCAAAAAGAATTAAATGATGCAAAAGTTGATTATCAATTTGTGGCCTACAGTGGAGCAGTTCATTCATTTACACAAAAACATGCAGGCGATGATATTTCAAAAGGTGCGGCATACAATGAAGCCGCAGATAAAAGATCATTTGTGGCGGCAAAAATATTTTTAGAAGATGTAAGTAAATAATAAAATCTAAAAATGTAATTTTCAAAACCCACATCTTATAAAAAGGTGGGTTTTGTTTTAATTAAAAGTAATATTTAAATCCAATTCCCGCCATGAACTCCAAACTTGTTTTCGGTACAATGGCTATGACGGGGTTCAAATTAACTGAGATACCTAATTCTTTTAGATGGTTAGGGTTCCATTCAAGAGCAAGTGGCAATCTAACACCTAAACCTAAAGAACCAGATTTTTTTCCGTATAATCCTGACTTGTCGGCTCTATCTTTATTAGTAATAGCCACAACACCTCCAGCACCGTATAAAAGTGATAGATCTTTTAAGTGAGGGTTATTAAAAATATCATGAAATCTCTTTTTGTAATCGGCATAGGCGTGATTGGCATGGTCGTATTCAAAAGATAAACCCATTTCTAACATGTTAGGGTTTAAATCAACGGTGTAATGAACAAATGTAGGGCTGCCGATTGTTACGCCAACAGAGTCTGCTTGCGATGCAGATGTGAATAATAGAATTAACGATACCAGTGCAGTAAATATTGTTTTCATATAGACACTCCAATAAATAATTTACACTAAATGTAGCGTAAAATTTTTTGTAAAGGTATGAAAAATAATTTATATATAAAGTTTAATTATTAAACTAAAATATGTAGTTTAATGAGAGCCACTTAAAGACTGTAAGTATTTAAGATTTACAATCTTTAAGGAGTTTAATTTAGAAATTTTAATTATCCTTATACATACGATCTTCAAAGGCTGTAAGAGCTGCTTTAGCACCCTCACCCATAGCAATGATGATTTGCTTAAAAGGAGTCGTTGTTACATCGCCAGCAGCATATATACCAGGAACTGATGTGCGCCCCTTGTTATCCACAACTATTTCCCCAAACTTATTTGTCTCTACAACATCTTTAATAAATTGACTGTTAGGGAGTAATCCAATTTGAACAAACACGCCATCTAGCACTTCTTGTTTTTTTAAATTAGTTGCGCGATCGATATAATCGAGCGAAGTTACTTTTTGTCCGTCACCATTCACTTGTGATGTTTGGGCAGATGTATATATTTTAACATTAGGGATAGATTTTAATTTATCCACTAAAACTTTATCCGCTTTTAATTCTTGATTATATTCGAATAAAATAACCTCACTCACAATACCAGATAAATCAATTGCGGCTTCTACACCAGAGTTTCCTCCACCGATGACAGCAACTTTTTTACCTTTATAATATGGACCATCGCAATGCGGACAAAAAGCGACGCCGCGTCCAATGTAATCTTTTTCGCCAGGGATATTAAGCTCTCTCCATTTTGCCCCTGTAGCTACAATAATAGAGTGGGCTTTTATAAACTCGCCACTCTCTAATTTGATAATTTTTTCAACCTTATCAATGCTAGCAACGCGTCTGTGTTCTAAAAGTTTAACAGGATAACTTGTAACATGTTTATTTAATTGAGCTGCTAATTGTGGGCCTTCTGTGTACACAACTGAAATTAAGTTTTCAATACCTTTAGTATCTTGAACTTGCCCCCCGAAACGCTCAGCAATTAAAGCTGTTTTTAAACCTTTACGCACACTGTAAATAGCAGCAGCTGCGCCAGCTGGGCCGCCGCCAATAACCACAACATCATAGACACCTAAATCTAAATCAGCACTATTTTGTGAAGATTGATTTTCGTCGACTCCGTAATGATCTTCTAATTTTTTGAGTAACTCAGCAAAGTTTGATCTACCAGAGTGTAAAAGTTTATCATTCACAATTACACTTGGTACGCCTTGAATACCTAGTTTTGTGATTTCATCTTGAGTGTAAGCGCCGTCTATCATTTCGTGTTTAAAATCAGGATGATGAAGAGACATTAAGTTTAAAGCTTGCACAACATCAGGACAATTTTCACATGTTAGTGAGATAAATGTTCTAATGTTAATCGGCCCCTTTAAACTTTTAATACGATTTATTAACATTTGGTCAGGTTGTTTACCCTTACCGTCTGCATTTAATATAGCTAAAATTAATGAGGTAAATTCGTGTCCACCGGGAATACCTTTAAAAAAGATTCCAGTTGGTTGTCCATTTTTATGTAAAGTAAATTGTGGTGCAATATCGGCGTCAGTAGCGTTTGCTTTAACAGCAGATATTTTATCGCTAGTTTCTGCGACTTGAGTAAGTAGATCTAGAAGAGAGTTTTGATCAGCGTGCGTGCTTGGTTGATAAACAAGATCAATTTTATTCTCTAAATTAGCAAAGGCTGATTGAAGTTGTTCTTTTATATTTTTATCTAACATTTTTAACTCTCCCGTTTTATATCAATATCATTTTATCATGTATGCATTTAAGTAAAAAAAAACCCCACGATCACAAAGCAGTGATGTTGAACGTGGGGATCTTAAATTTAAGAATTAATTTAAATTGGTTTTAAAACTAAATTTTACCAACTAAATCAAGACCTGGTTTTAAAGTTTGAGCACCTGGTCTCCATTTAGCAGGGCAAACTTCATTTGGATTAGCAGCAATAAATTGTGCAGCTTGTGTTTTTCTTAATAACTCATCAGCATTTCTGCCAATGCCGTTATCATGCATTTCAGCAATTTTAATTAAACCTTCTGGGTTAACTAAGAAAGTACCACGGTACGCTAAACCAGCTTCTTCAATATAAACACCAAAAGCTCTAGATAAGTGACCAGTTGGATCAGCTAACATAGGGTATTTGATTTTTTTGATTGTTTCAGAAGTGTCATGCCATGCCTTGTGTGTAAAGTGAGTATCTGTAGATACAGAGTAAATCTCTACACCCATTTTTTGGAATTCAGCATATTTATCTGCCATATCACCTAATTCAGTTGGGCAAACAAATGTAAAGTCAGCTGGATAGAAAAAAAATACTGACCATTTACCGATAAGATCTTTTTGAGTTACAGTTTTGAATTTACCTTCGTGGTATGCTTCAACTTTAAAATCTGTAACTTTTGAATTAATAATAGTTCCTGACATTTTAGTCTCCTTTATGGTTATTAATAACAATAGAACGTAAATTGTAATTGAATTTAGTTTTACACGACAAATTATATAAATCTATATTAAAATTTATATAATAGATATTATCTATATCAAATTAAAGCGCTCTATTGGGCTTTAATTTGATATAAGCTTATTAAATGAAGTTATGACCCAATAAATAGACAAATTTGAAATGCGTGCTGCATTAAAAATATTGACTGAAGTCTATATAAATAATTTTTTTCAAAATTGATAGATCGAAAATTAGAGTACACAAAGCTGTTCATAGCTATCTACTGCTATTGACATCAAGGCTCCACTCCTCAACTATTAATATATGAAGACACTTTCAAAAACACTTTTGATCTTTACAGTGATTAGCAGTTTGGTCTGGGCAGTAGATAAAACGCAAAATTCTAAAAAATTTATCCCTACTCAAACGCAAAGCGCATCTTCAAATCTTACTTGCGAGCATGATGAAAAAACATTTCGCTGTGTTAAGTTCATTAAAAATTACGATGGTGATACTTTAACTTTTGATATTCCAAATACACATCCTTTATTAGGTAAAAAAATTAGCATCCGTGTAGCTCACTTAGATACTCCAGAAATAAAAGGCAAATTGCCCTGTGAGAAAAATGCAGCCCGCATAGCTCAAAACTTGATAGAAAATTTATTAAAAAATGCCAAAACTATAAACTTAGAAAATGTCCAGCGAGATAAATACTTTCGAATTCTTGCAGATGTTGTTGTCGATGGACGCTCAGTCAAAGAAGTTTTAATGAAAAACAATTTGGCCTATGGCTACGAAGGTGGCACTAAGCAAAAAGTTGATTGGTGTCAGAATCTGAGGTTACCTGCTAGCAAAAGCTGGAAGTGATTAAATCTAAGTCTAGTTTACACACTATGTCGTGATGAGTTCCCTAGCTAAATTGATGTCTAAATAAGGCTTTTATGATATTTCTGGTAAAATGCAAAATAAGACAAATAATTCTAAATCAACGCCCTATTTTCCAGTATCTCCTGACATTAACTTAGCTGAGCAAGAAGTTAATATTTTAAAATATTGGGATGATAAACAAATTTTTCAAAAATCAATGAATCCTGAAGGAAAAAAAGTTTATAGCTTTTATGATGGGCCACCTTTTGCTACAGGCTTACCCCACTATGGTCATTTATTAGCAGGTACATTGAAAGATATTGTACCACGTTACTGGACGATGAAAGGTTATGCTGTACCAAGAAGATTTGGTTGGGATTGTCATGGATTACCAGTTGAATATGAAATTAATAAATCCCATAAAATAGAAAGTCGTAAAGATGTTTTAAAAATGGGCGTAGCTACTTACAACAACCACTGCCGTTCAATTGTAAAACGTTACTCTGAAGAGTGGAAAACAACAGTACGTCGTATTGGTCGTTGGGTGGATATGGACAAGCCTTACTTCACGATGGATGTGGAATTCATGCAAAGTGTCTGGTGGGTTTTCCAAGAAATGTACAAAAAAGGCTTGATCTACGAAGGACACAAAGTTGTTCCTTACTCTGTAGGTATCTCAACATCACTTTCAAACTTTGAAGCTAATTTAAATTATAAAATGGTTCAAGACCCTGCACTAACTATTTTATTTAAAGTAGATGGCGAAGAGAACACGCATATCTTAGCTTGGACAACAACTCCTTGGACATTACCATCTAATTTAGGTTTAGCAGTTGGTTTAGATATTGATTATGTAAAAGTAAAAGAAAAATCTACAGGCAGAATTTTAATTTTAGCAGAAGCACTTTTAAAAAATACTTTTAAAGATGTTGATAACGATGTGGAAATCCTTGAGAACTTAAAAGGCGAAAAATTAGTAGGCCTAACTTATGAGCCACTTTTTGGATATTTTGCTGATCGTAAATCTCAAGGTGCTTTTAAAGTTATAGCATCTGATCATGTGACTACTGATAGTGGTACTGGGGTTGTCCATTTGGCACCTGCTTTTGGTGAAGAAGATTATTACGCTTGTTTGAAAGCCGGTATTCAGCTTGTAAATCCTGTAGATGATGATGGTATGTTTACGTCTGAAGTTCCTGATCTTCAAGGTAAACGTGTTAAAGAGGCTGATAAGGATATTATCGCTCAACTTAAAAAAGCAGGAAAAATATTTAAGCAAGACACTATTCAGCATAGTTACCCATATTGTTATCGTTCAGATACACCACTTATTTACAGAGCTGTATCAAGTTGGTTTGTAGCGGTTGAAAAAATTAAAGACAATTTAATGAAAAACAATAAAACGACTGAGTGGGTACCGGATCATTTACGTGATGGTCG
>JBKBTW010000073.1:0-12032 GCA_046291245.1 Pseudobdellovibrio sp.
CAGCTGGAGGAAAATATGTAGCTCCTCAAAAACTAGAAGGCTTACTCAAAAAAGAGCCACTCATTTCACAAGTGCTCATTTACGGAGATCAAAAAAAATATATCACAGCACTCATAACAATAGAAAGTCTACCTGTAGATGCTAATTCCGATGAGAAACAAGCTATCTTAGATAAAATTAAAGCTCATGTCTTGCAAATTAACTCAGAGCTTGCCAGTTTTGAAACTATCAAAAAATATGAAGTCTTATTTGAAACTTGGTCTGTAGAAAATGGCTGCCTTACTCCATCAATGAAAGTAAAAAGAAAGTTTATAGAAAAACGTTATGAGCATATTCTCTCAGAGTTTTAACTCATTTTTAATAGTAACTTAAACGAAATAAATCCTCAGAAACTATAATTTTAAAAGTGGCTGTGCTGTCTTCTATTTTCAGTACAGTTTCCCCATTTTTAAAATGAAACTGTTTATAGATTTCTTTTGCTCTCACACCCGTGTACTGCACAACCGCTTCTCTCGGATTAATAGTGCTCACTGGAGACATAAAAACTATAAAAGAACAGTGATAGGATTTATCATTTTTAAAAACACAGATAAAACTTAATTCATCTTTTGGTAAGTCTAATTTTTTACCTAACCCCACAAAGCTTGATTGCTCAGAAACATTCATTTTTTCATAAAGGTCTTGAGGCATAGACTCATAACTTCCATCAAAATGATTTGTCACAACATCTATCATAAATTGACGACCTAAATACTGACCTTTTGTATACGAAAACGAAAATGAGGGCCAAATCAAAGCCCCCATCAATATCAATAAACTTAATTTTTTTAGCATTTGAACTTTTATTTTCATAATGCTTCTATTCTAAACTAATACTTAATTGCTGGACAATTTGTTTTAAGATATTTTTTTAGCTGCGCGTCAGTATGACGGAACTCTGAATCACCATTTCTAACAGGTCTAAACATTTTTCCAACTTGCACTTTACATTTATTACCATAAGCATCTTTAAACGTACCATAAGCAGAAAAAACCACTGACGGCGCATTACCCACAACAAATGGTAACTCATAAACAAGTCCTTTTTTAGGCGTGATAAAGACTCCACCATCATTATCCGGAGAGATTTTTGGATCCACAACTAAATTTGCATTCGTCACCGACACAAGCTGACTTGATATAGAGTCAAATGTAAAATCAAAATTAACACTTCCTAAGACATCAATTTTTAAGGCATCAGAAGATACCACATAAGTTTGCTCTTTGACATTTCTTGGGAAAAAGTAAAACTCTTTTGCTCCGTAATTACCATAATCAACACCTCGACCATAAGAGACAAATAAAAACAGTGACCCCTCATTTGAAGCTAAATAACTGCGATAGGTCATCGTTTGATAATTATTTCTATTATCGATAGTGATAAAACACGCATCTCGCTCCTGTGTTTGCAACTGCTGGATTTGTGATTCTCTTACAATTTCATATTTTGCATCACAACCCTTAGCTGTCGTTTTTACAGTATCGGCATAATGATCAAGATTAAGTTTTAAAAACTTTTCTAGTTTGCTCTGTGTATAACTGTAAGATGTTGATGCAATAAAACAAATAGCTGCGATGCTTACTAGTCTTTTCATTTTGAATCCTTTCAAAATTATTTTTTTGAAGACCTTACTTGCGAGATAATCTCATAGCTTTAAATCCTTTAAAGCTTCTGCATTTAGATTATCTTAATGACCTATAATTAACAAAAGTTTTTTTACCCGAACGCACAACCAATACCTGACTAGACAACAGGTCAGCTGTAGAGCTTCCACTATAATCTATGCCTTGTATTTTAATTTGGTACTGTCCAGGTTTTAAAAAAACACGTGCCATTTGTATTTTAGCTGGCAGTGTTGACCATTGTCTTAAATCAGCACGGTCAGAAAGATTCATGGCTATCCAGGCTATCTGTCCTAGAGCTTCATTTTTTTGTCCTATTTGGCTAGCCACAACAGCTTTTGCCGCCATACCACCTAATCTACGGGCTATCAATGAATTATAATCTTTATTCAGAGTCTGTTGAGAGATTTTATCAACATCATAAATAATTTTTGATTCTATTGAATCGCGAACTATAAAATCTTGTTTTAAATGACTCGCCTTAAAAAAACTAATTTTTATTTTTTGTGTTTGTTGATTCTCTGGTAACAAAGTAGGAAATCTGGGCTGATCCCGACGAGCGACTTTACGGGCTCCAAATCCTTGTTGATGAATAACAATTAGTTCTCCTAAAGAGTTATCTGTTTTTTCTGCCAACAGAGCCTCCTTGTCATAAGAAAACTCTTTTTTCCACTTAGCCAAAGACTCATATCTCTGCGCTAATTTAGAGATTCGAATCAAATCTTCTTTGATCGTGGGAATTGACGGATCTAATTTATACGCTCCCTCATACTCGATGTAAGCATCATCGTAATTCTTCTGTGACTCCCATATAACCGCAGACAAATAACGAGCAAATGATGAAAATTCATAGGGCTCACGTCCCTCTGTTTTAAAAGATGATATCTTATTGTTAATTTTGCGACACTCGACCAAAGCTGCATCATAATCTCCGAGCATGAGATAGTTTATTGCATTCATGCTGTTGATTAAAAATTTTTCGTAAGACTCCCCCTTGTACTGAATCATTTCTTCAGATCCTAGTGTAGATGCCACAACATTTGTCACCGAATGATAATCATTAGAATCCGTGAGCTGATCAGCTCGATTAAACATAATTGCAGATTGCTTATAATCTCCATTGATCTGCAGTACGCTTGCGTAATTTAACATGTGAACGAGTTGATCGCGTCCTTCTTTTTCCGATAAAATTTTTAGTTCTTCGAGGGCAGAAGTTATCTGACCATTACGAACAAAATTTTTTGTTTTTTCATTTTGAGCCAAATATGAAGCGCAGCCACCTAATGTGGCTACAGCACATACGAAGATAACCTTGATTTTTAAGTTGAAATACTTTTTAAACATGAACTTCATTTTTAAAATGATAACATTCATTCAGAGAATGTGCGAGAAGTGATAGAACTGCGTTAAATAAAAAACGCAGTATGTAAATAAACTGCGCTTTCAACTTTTAAGTTTTAAAATCTTATTCAGAAATTTTTAGAGTTACACGACGATTTTTAGCTTGGTTTTCTGGAATTGGTACACCTTCTGGTGTTAAATTAGGAACTTCTGGTCGAGTTTCACCCCAACCTTGAATTGTGATTTGTTCTTTTTTAAAGCCATCACTTTCCATAACCTGTGCAACACGAGCTGATCTAATCGCTGATAACTCCCAGTTACTTGCAATAATAGGGTGTGACATCGGCACATTATCTGTATGACCTTCAACGCTTAATTTAAACTTTGGTATATCTTGCCTAATACCAGCAGTAACCGCATGCAGTATTTGTGCTCCTTCAGGTTTAATGACAAATTGTCCAGAATCAAATAAAGCCGTTCCTTCAAACTTTAAAGTTACCCCATCTGCCGCACGACTAACTTTAACTTTACCATCTAAACCGTAGGCTTTAAGAGATTGATTAATTTTTCCTTCAAGATCCTTATAAGGCTCTTTATATTCTCCACCAAATTTTTCCGCAGCGGATTTTTTAACTTCTTCAAACGCTTTAACATCTGGTTTAGAAAAACTTGCCACTAAAGCAAAAAATCCCATTAAGAGGGTCATTAAGTCGGCGTAACTGACAAGCCAAGGGCCTTCACCCTCCTCTGCCGGTTTATGAAACTCATCATGATCATCATCATGGACTACAGCAACGAAGTTCTCTTCCAAACTGTCGTAATACTTATGGTCTGTTTTTTCATTTTCTGTACTATTAGAATTATTGGCCATATCAATACCCTTCACTTAAAAAGTTGCTAACCAAAGACAATTATTTTTTAGCTCCAACTTTTTGACGTTCGCCTGGCAACAAGTAACTCTTACAAGCTTCTTCAACCATGTAAGGATGTTTTTTAGCTCTGATAAGCTTCACACCGTCGCAAATCATTTTTCTAACCATTAAGTCTTTTTTATTAATACGAGTTAAATTCTCACCTAATGGTAAAAATATAAAATTTGCTAAAGCAATACCGTACAGAGTGGCCACTAAGGCAACCGCAAGTGCAGGACCTACTTTAGTAAAAGCATCTGCTCCACCTAAATTTTGCATTAAACTGATCATCCCGATAACCGCACCCAATAAACCAAACGCTGGTGGAAACTTCGCTAAGGCTTTAAAGTTTTCTGCATCCTCTTCAAAACGCAAATACGAGTTTTTGGCACGTTTAGATAAAATTTCATCTAAATCATGAGCTTCAATACCGCCATCAGCTAAAAGAGTTATAGCTTCTTTTAAAAAAGGGTGTTTAATTGTTGGAGCCTTTGTTTTTAAATATTCGTTATTTTCGCGATAACCACGTGCTAAATCTACGATTTCACCGACTACAGCGCTAAACTCTTTTTCACTTCCTAAAACTTTTTTCAAGAAAATAGTGAATAATGATTTAAGCCTCGTAAACGAAAAACTTAATAATGCTGCCGAAATGGTACCACCAACAACGATTAAAACTGCGTGAGCGTCCAAAAACACTTTTGCATCTTTCGTTGATGTAACAGCCGCTGCTATAAACACGACTACTGCTAATAAAAGACCTAGTACTGATGAAATATTCATGTTGCCTTCTCTCCTAAGTTTCCACTCTTAATATTACTAAAAACACCTTACTTAAATTTAAAACATCCAATAAACAGCGCCACCTAATGACATTTGTTTGAGACTGCCTTTACCTACAATTGTCATCGCATAGATTAACTCACCTCTTACACCTATGTTGCGGGTCATCTGATAATCAACTCCACCACGTGGACTTAAATACAAACCGGCTGCATTCGAGCTTAAACCTACATCATTCGGTAATCGACTCGACTGGCCATACCCAAACCCAACTCCATAAAAAACAGCGATGTCTCGACTCATCGTCATTTCAGTTGATAATTCTTCTGGTTTATACAACTTAACTGGAGCTGCATTCACATAGTAACGACCTACTAGTCCAGTAAAAGCTGCTGAAGTAACCAATTTTGTTGTCATAGAACGTAAATGCTCGACACCTACAGAAAGCTTACTGTGAAAAAGTCTTTCCACAGTAAAAGCCTGAGTTAAAGGTCCCTCTTTATCTGTAGTCTCATTAGTCATTTCTGTGCTTCCCAACCCCATACCGCCACTTATAATAAGCGCCTGTGAAATGTTTGGGGCAAGCAACAGAAATAAAACTAGAGAACGTATTTTAGCCAACATTTTTCATCCAACCTTGTTTATCAAAATTAATGACGTTACCCATTGCGATACCTTCAGTTGCGCAAATTTGTTTCCATTTTGCCTTTAATTGTTTAACACCTTTTGCTATTGTTTGTTCATCAGGTGTTTGCATAGATAAGTCATCAGATATAATCATTTTCATCTTGTCTGGACATGCATTTAAAACCACATCTTGAGCCTCTGGCACTAAGAAAATTAATTGAACCAGCTCTGCCGATGTTGCTACTTTGACTAATTTTTCAATGTACTCTTCATTCCACTGATCAATAAAAGCTAATGTTGTAAATTGTTGTTTTAATGTTGTACCACCTTCTGGCATTGTCGCTACAACTTTTCTCAAAACTTTGATTTCATCAACTGGTGATAATGAATTCAACATATCAATTGTTCTAGGGAAAAGGTTTACTAAGTTCTCAGAAGGATTAAGAGAGCTATTAATCAACTGTAATTTAAGATTAGCATCCATATCTAAAATTTGTTTTTTAGATAATGAGCTCATACTTAGCATATTTTGAACGATTTTCTCTTTTTCATCTTCACTGATACTCGACATGAACGATTTTGCTTTATTTGGATCACCAAACATTAACGCTAAAGCTTTGCCTTCATCTGATTGAGTTTTAAGAACTTCAGAGTAAGCCATATCATTCATTGATTGTAAGTAATCAAAAGGTTTTCTCATATTATGAGCACCTAAAGTTCTTACTTGTAATAAATCCCAATAAATTTTTTCTAGGTAGTCTAATTTTTTTTCTTTATCCATCGATGCCGCTTCACGATAAGCCTCACTCAAATTTACTCCGTAAGAAGCAGCTAAGTCTTCATCCATCGGAATAGTTAATCGACTAATCGCTTGTGCCGTTTGTTGATCATACTGCTCTTTGTGCGTTAGGCTGTTAGCCGCCGCAGTCTCAGCACTTACTTTCTCTTTAAGTGTTACAATCATATCGATTAAAATAGCGGTTTTAACATAGCCATCATTACCGTTATCTAACCAAACACGAACGAGTTCATTAACACCCTTACCTAACTCTAAACATAGATATGTAATTTTTCCTATCAAGCTATCACCCACCTGTAATTGTTCTAAATCTTCATCTACCATCTCTTCCGCTAACGGAGCTTCTGGTAAGTTATTTTCGTCATCTTCATTTTTTTGTTCTTCTTCTACTTCAGCGATTTCTTTCATCTCGACTTTTTGATTGTGTTCTACAGCAAAAGGATTTTTATGTTCTACAATAATACTTTTTGCTCCTTGACCAAGTTTAGTTAAACCTCTCATCAATAACCACGCCGCTGCGATTAAACTTAAACCTAAAAATGCGTATGTTAATAATGGAAGTAAATCTCTCCAGTTAAATGGTTCAACCTCTTTTGGTTTTTCTGGTTCTGGTTCTTTAACTGGCAAAGGCTGAGTTTTATTGACAACTGCTTTGGCATTTGGACCGTAGTCAAAACGCACACGTTTGCTTAACCAATCTTGAAATTGAGCAACATAAGCATCATCATATAGTTCTGACAATCCAACAACTATCTCAATACTTGAGATATTATATTTTGACTCTGGTTTATCTTTTTGATCTGTTTCCTTAAAAGCTTTTAATTGTTCAATTTCTTGCTTATAAGCTTGAATCACTTCACGCACATCTACAGAACCTAACTCCATTCCAGCCGGCATTTGATCTGGATCTTTTTTCTTATCTGGCTTCGGCGGAACTGGTGGAACTTCTACAACCTTAACTCGTGTTGATACATCAAATGACGTCGGTTTTAATTGAGTTGAAATAAGATTAATCATATTTCTATCAATTTGCGCCTCTATACGATTTTGCAATTCTAAGACATGTGACTGTAGCTTTTGGGCATACACCATCTGCGCAAAACCTATCTGCATTAAGCACATTAAACTCAGAATTATCCTTGTTATGGCTTTCATTAATTTACCCCACTTTGATTTTGTATACGCTCAAGCATTTTAATTGCGTCGGACGAGTTAGGATCAATGGTTAAAGCGTCTCTATAGTATTTTTTAGCTAAATCAATCTTACCTTCTAAAAAGTAAATACCAGCTTTCATATTGATGGCTCTTACATTTTTGGCATCCATTGCTAAAATCTTATCAATTTCAGTATGAGCTTGATCAAACTGTTTTGTTTCTGCAAATTTTTTAGCATTAAAAAAGTAAGATAACATTTCTTGAACAATTGTTGTCTTATCAAGACTCGAGGGCATACTCAATTTTACAATTTTAGTTGTTTCGCCCCAACGGCTTGATGGAAGCATAACTTCACGCGTGGAAAAATCTTTTTTCTCTAAACTTAAATTAATCCACTGTACAGAGTCAGGGCTAAGATTAAGTTTTTCATTTAACTGCACTTCCGTAATTTCCAAAGGTGTTTGACCTAAATTTACTCGATCTTTTTTACCTTCAACTTGCGCGAAAACATCTGCTTGAGATGGATCTGACTGAATGATTAACTTAGACGAACACGCTGAGTAAAAAGACACAAACAGCAAAAGTGATGCTAATACAGATAATGATGTTGAACTTTTATTTGTTGTTTTCATATGTCTCACTTTCGGTATTTTATGTCTCAAACTAAATAGGCTTAAGGTCTAGCTGATAAAAACTAGACAATGTGCTTATTAAGCTTATTTTCACTCTTATTTTCGACTCTAATTTCATAATGTCCTCATCATAACTTAAAAATGACCGCATTTTTCATTCAAATAAAGTATACACTCTAGTTTCTATGGACTTGCTTTAATCCACTCAATTTTAAATCCTTTAGGTATTGGTATGTAATCCACCCCTGATTGTAGTAAAAACCTATTCGCTCCTTCTGAGCTCTCTTTGCTATCTATGACTTCTTTATTAGGATTTTTAACTGATATAACCCAGCGTTCATAAGGATTTGGATTAAGTATCCAATCAATTTTAAACAGCTCTGAAAATTTAATTGTAACAGGAGTGTTTGGCTCAAGTTTAATTGTGACTTTGCCGGCATCTTCTTTCATCCAAGGCGGCGAAAGGATTTCAACATTCCACTCTCCAAATGGCACTTTAACATTTGTCGGGAGCTTATCAGAAATACTTCCTTCAATAACGATAGGTGACACTTTACGGTGTATATCTTTAGTAGTAGCTGTCGGTGTCAATAAAAATGAAAAACTAGATTTGACATAACTTACTCGAGTAGAAGGATCGTTGAAAAAATCTGCCCAAAATAACTCTTTATCTTGTTCCCTTACAACCGTGGCAAAAACTTTTTTTGTTCCTGGATAATCTGTAACAATTCCGTACTCACCCTCTTTGAGCTGATTTGTAAATGAACCAAACCAAGATGCTCTTTTATCTTTTAAATTTGGAACAGAAAACTTAACTTTAGCTGGAGCTCCTTTAACATGTATCAATCCATAGGGAGCTACGACTTGAGCAACTGTCATTTCATTTTTTTTAAGTGCATTTTGTATATCATTAGAGTCACCGATATTTTTGTAATTGATCCTGATATTACTTAATGTGTTATCCCTAAAACATTTAAATTTAGGATCATCTTTCGCTATCCCTATTGCGAAAAAATCCATTTCCATAATATAATTTGCCTTTTTAAGTTTTTCGTTAGCTTTAACAAGCTCTTTACATGGATCTTTTCCGCACGTATCGGCTCCATCAGAAAAAATGATCACTTTTTTGACTTTGCTTTGAATAGTGATATCAGTGCCGCGACGTATTGATTCACCTAACGGGGTCCTCGAAAAAGATCCAGGACGATACTGATCAACGGTAGAAGAAATTTGCGAAGTCGACACTTCACTATAAATGATATCATCGCATTTTTTTTTGGCATCCAAACCAAATGTTAAAACACCAGTATTAGTTTGCAATGACTTATCATCTAAACCTTGATTAAAAGCTCTCACGTTCTGTTGAAGGATTTGATACTTGGGCTCATTATCCATCTTTTGATACATAGACCCTGAAAAATCTAGGATAAGTAAAAATAAAAGACTTTTCATCGTAAATAATCTCCGCCTAAATGCAATGTAACAGATAGTGAAATATCGTTACGATTTAAATCCACTGTATCTTTATCATTGTAACTTGTATTAAAAGTTGCAGAGTTATAAGTTTTCATGTAACTCGCGCCATAACACGGCATGAGTGTGCTCACGAATGGAACCTTGAGCGGATTCTGGCAAAATGTTCCTGTGACCATATACTGACTCGATTCTTTCAATTTATTGCGAAATGGCTGTTCTTCTCTGATTTTCTGTTCTAAACCATAATCTAAATTGACCAAAAATCTTCCTGTTTTAAAAGCTAATCCTAAAAATTTTATATCTTCATCAAAAGAAAATGCATTCAAGGTATTTCTTGAGACTTTGTATTTTTGCTTTAAAGAAGTAAGCTTTAAACCTGCAGAATAGCCTTTTTTACGACTCCATGCCGTTAAATCCATTTTTGAACGACTTGCATCCAAAGTCATACTGTTAGGCATGTTTGTCGTAGACTTATACATATCATTTTCGAAACCTATCTCAAAAACCCACCACTGTCCTAAATAAGGAGTTTGTAACCCTCTCCAGTATCCTGCACCCAAGGAAATATTCGTAATCCCTGACATTGGCTTAAAATCTATTTGAACATTGTTATTTGTAGTTTGATCAATCAGCGTGTAACGAGGTCCTAGAGATACTCTATAACCTTGTACTAGGGGTAACTGCTTTTTCTTTTCACTGGCCTTTGTTTTATCTTCTTCGGCTAAAGCATTTGCTATCTTTTTATCTAAAGCTTCCTTTTCTTTTAATTTTTTTTCACGTTCTTTTAAAATATCTTCTGCTTCTTGAGCTTTGTCTGGATATAAATACTTAAACAAAGGGTCTTCTACTGGCAAAAGTTTTATATTTTTAGAATATAGTTTAATACTTTCAGGATTAGGTTTCCATTGCATATCAGACATTCTAAGTGAAACTGTCTGACAATAAGGATCGCAAATTAAATAAGCCCCTTGAAAGTCCTCAGCGACCTTAAATAACAGTTTTTCTGCCGTAAATGTTAAGGTATCTTCATCAAGCTTAATTGGACGTTCTGCTGACAGTAAATAGTTTTTGGGAGTTGTCGAAAAGTTCTCTGGATAATCAGTTTTGACTTTTGGATCTGGTGTTTCTTGCGCGAAAACTCCGTGCACCATCAGCATTTGTAAACATACAAATAATATAGAAAGCTTTAAAAAATCAAATCTCAACCTATTGATTATCATTTAAAAAACTAATAACACTTTCTCGAGACATACCCAACCAACACACCTTTACCTTTATAAACTTTGCTCCAAGCTGAGGAATCCTCGCTGACACCAGCACGAGTTCCTTTTTTAATATTAAATAAATCTTTTGATCCTTGATCTGGCTTTTCTTTAATTACACAATCCGTAGAAAACGTAACCACTTTAATACTAGCTGTTGCTGAACTCACACTATTCTTAGCATTAGCCGCAGCTTCCGCTCTGATTCTGTCTGTTTCCAAGCGCATTTTTTCTGTTTCGGCCTGAGACTTGGCGGTATCGGCTTGAATCTTTAATTGTTCAGCACGAGCTTTCATTTTTTCTATAGAATCCTTCATTTGCTCGCGCTCTTTTTTTAAATTTTCTGTATCTACTTTTGCTTTTTTTATGTCAGCTTCATTTTTTTTAATTTCAATATCCAGCAAAGCTTGTGATCGCTTCATTTTAATACTTTCATTTTCTTTTAAAGTGCCTTCTTTTTTTAACTCTGCCTGAACTCGTTCTAAATCTGCACGTAGAGTTCCAGCCTGAGCTTTAGCTTTATCTTCATCAGCTTTAGCTCTTGTATATTTTGCTCTGATGTCTTCGAGCCTTTTTTGAGTTTCTTTATGATCATTATCAAGTTTAGCTTTTTCTTCTTCTAACTTCGCCAAACTTCCTTCACTGACTTCAACCATTGTTTTATGGCGGTTATAATCAGCCTCTAGTTTTTTTCTTTCCGTATCTAATCTATTCTTTTCTTTAATGAGAGTTGTTTCTGTCAAATTTTGCTCTTTTAGTTTTTTCTGCAAATCAGTCTGAGATTTTGCCAAATTTTGCTTCCACACCTTGTGAGATGCATCAGCTTCCATGCTTTCTTTTTTAGCTTTAGCAACTTCTTCTTGTAATTTAGTGATCTCAGCTTGGTTTTCATTTGTTTGCTGTTCAGCATCTTTAACCAACGCCTGAGTTCTAGAAACTTTATCGGTTAATTCAGTTTTTTGCTTTGATAAAGTTTCTTTTTTCTCCGTAAGGGCAGTTAGTTTCTGCTCTAAATCTCTTTGTTGTTTTGTTGCTTGATTTTGATTTTTTTCTGCTTCGGCTATTTCCAAAGCAAGTTGCGCATTTTCTTTCTCTGTTTGAGCAATTATTTTTTGAGAGTTTGTAACTGACTCCTTAGCCTTTTCAGTCACTCTACGAGCCTCTTCTATAATTTTGTCTCGCTTCTTTTTTTCTTCCTCAAGTTTTTTCTTCGCTGCTTCAGCTTCAGCTTTAAATGATTCAGCCTCGGCCTGAGACTCTTCTGACTGAACCTGTGCATCAGTGACATCATCGTCAGCTGCCTTAATTGTTGGTGTATATAAGTTCACCATTAACAGACTTGATACAATTACAACATGCGATAATATCTTCTTTTTCATAATGT
>JBKBTW010000074.1:0-11956 GCA_046291245.1 Pseudobdellovibrio sp.
ATATTGTAATTATGATTTCTTATCTTGCTTTATCATTCATGCCGTAGAGAATATAAACGCGTTATGGAAATGAATCAGTTTTGGAGTGATCTTTCGATTGAAACAAAAAATTTTTTATCTCAAGAGGCTCAAGTTTTAGAGTACAAAAGAGGTGACAGTATCTATTCTCAAGGGGATCTACCAAAAGGTTTGTATTTTCTTGAGGATGGCTTAGTGAGTTTAATGTTTATAGGTGAAAGCTCGGGTAAAGAGCATCTGGTTAGATTTTTTAAAAAAGGTCAATTTTTTGGACATCGGTCTTTATTCTCTGATGAAAAACATCATGCTAATGCAATCGTTCTTGAGAAAACTAAGATTAAATTTTTAAGAAAAGACATTATTTTTCATGTTTTAGAAAGTAATCCTTTATTGTTTAAAAAATTTGTAGCGGTTCTAGCTAAAGAACTGCGCAGGTGTGAGCTTAATCAACTACGCATTCTGGAAAATCAAATTTTACCTCGAATTTCTCGAACAATAATATACTTAAAAGATATAAAACCTGATTATAATTGGACTCGCCAAGAGATAGCCAATTTTGCGGCCAGCACAACTTCAACAGTTATCAAGGCTATGAATGAGCTTGAGTCCATGGGTTTTATTTTGCAAGAAGGGCGTCGTGTAACAATATTAAACCGAGAAGCTCTTTTAAACTTACAAGATGATTTGTAGCAGAAGCAAAAGGATTTTAAAATGAATACGATTGTAGATATTGAAAAAACAGGTGAAAAATTTTGTTTAAAAACTTTTTTAGATGCGAGAAGTACATGTATTGCTTTAACTGAACAAGTTATTCGCGAAATATCTGAAGGAATGAACGAAAAAGATATAAAGAGTGTGCATGAACGTATTTTTAAAACGGCAGGTGTATTGAAGTTTTGGCACCCAACGAAAATTAGAGTTGCATCTGATACGACGAAAAAATTTAGAGACATTTCAGACCCAGAACTCAAATGTACAAATGGAGATCTTTGTTTTATAGATTTAGGGCCCATTATTCAAGGACATGAGGCTGATTACGGTCGCACATTTGTTGTCGGTGATTTAACAGCACGACACCCTCTCATAGATGTGTGTCACACTGTTTTCAATGAGACCGCCAAGGTTTGGAAAGAACAGGGGCTAAGTGGACAGGAATTATTTGTATTTGCGAGTGATTTAGCTAAACAACATGGTTATGTTTTAAACCCTGATATGTCTGGACATAGATTAGGAGACTTCCCACACAAGATTTTTACAACGACTGGCTTATTTGAAACTGCAATAACACCTTCGGAAAACCTATGGGTACTTGAAATTCACATTGTTGACCCTGAAAATCAAAGAGGTGCATTTTTTGAAGATATTTTATTTTAAATAGTATGTCTTTAAAAATATCTAGAGTTTTACATGCAGGTTATGTGTTTCAAACAGAAAACACTCGAATTATTTTTGATCCAATATTTGAAAATCCATTTAGTCGTAATTGTTTTGCGTATCCTGATATAGAGTTTGATTTTGACAAAATTAGAGAACAAGTTTTTAGCGCAGTTTTTATTTCGCATATACACGATGACCATTGTTCGTTGGAGAGCTTAAACTTAATAAAACGCGAAACTCCTATTTATATTTATACAACTCAGTTAGAAATTATTCATCTTATTCAAGATTTAGGATTTGAGACCGTTACATCTTTAAAGCTCGATCAAACTATAAGCATAAATGATTTTGAAATTACGCCTCGAAAAGCATTGGATGATGAAGTGGATTCTATTTTTCAAATAAAATCTCAAGGATTTAATGTTTTAAATGTTGTTGATTCGTGGGTGGGATACGACACCTTAGAGCAACTCAGCAAATCAAACCCTTGGGATTTGGTTTTATGGCCATTTCAAACAATGCGCGAAATAGGAGTTTTATCTCCATATCGGGCTGATCCAGCAGTTAAAAATTTGCCAGAAGAGTGGCTAGATCAAATTAAGCAATTAAATCCTAGATATGTTGTTCCGAGTTCATGTCAGTTTATTCATGAAAGATGGTCTTGGTACAATGGCTTTATGTTTCCTATCACGTATGAGCAATTTGCTTTGGATGTGCAAGAAGCGTCTCCGTGTACTCAAATTATCAGACTCGATCCTTCACAAAGTATTTGTTTATCTTCATCTGGTTTGAATTCAATTGAGCCTCTTTCGTGGGTTAAGTTAAAAGATAGCCCTCATGAAATTGACTATGTATTAGATGAGAAACTTATTCCGACATCAACGGCTGTAATCGCTCAAAATTTTAGTCCATTAACTCCAGAACAAACAAAGTTTGTTGAGCAATATTGTTTGTATGATCTTATAGAGAGATATTCAAAATTAAATCATGATGAACAGTCTTACTTCTTTATAAAAGAGCGCACTTGGAAGTTATCTGTCTATGATCATAGTGGCAAAGAAAGACAGTTTATTTATAAAATAAATGGCTACAGCATCAAAATAGTAAAGACACTGGATATCTTAACTTCTATTTCGTGGACCACTGAGGTTCCTGTTTCCCGTTTATATGGAGCCATTGTAAATGGGGAGTCCTTAACATCTATGTATATGAGAATTAACGAGCACCGTTTAAGCGAAGATGTAGAGAGTGAGCTTAGTTCTGTAGATATTTTAGAAGATCCCCTTATTAGATGTCTTTTCCAAGGGCAAAGCTGTTCTTATCAAAAGGCTCAGCTCAAAGCATTACGAGCTACCTGCTCTTAAGATGTGGGACTTATATTTTAAATATAAGTGAGATTTAAAAATAATGTATCACTAGACACAAAGTAGTTTTGTATAAGTGTTTGAATGTTGAAGAAGTGTGTAAAAAAAGAAAAAACTTCATTTTTTATTGTGTATTCTGAGGCTTTTATAAAACTTCTAGTCAGAAGATTGAATCGCATATAGTATGTTAACTCTAAGTATTAGGAGCACTAAATTATGATTAAAGAGTTGTCAGAAGAACAAGTCCGCAACATGTCGTTGGAAGAAAAAGATACGTGGTGGTTAAAGGAAGTCTACAAAGGTGATATGCCACAATTGACGATCAGGTCTGCTTTAACAGGAATGATTTTAGGTGGTATTTTAAGTTTAACGAACCTTTATATTGGTATTAAAACAGGATGGACATTAGGTGTAGGAATATCTTCTGTTATTTTATCATATGCTTTCTTTAAACTTATGGCGCGTATGAAAATGGGTTCACCCATGTCGATTTTGGAAAACAATGCTATGCAAAGTATAGCGACAAGCGCTGGTTATATGACTGCACCGATGATGGCTTCTATTCCAGCATATATGATGGTTACCAACGAAGTAATTCCGATGTGGCAAACTTTTTGGTGGATTGTATGCTTAGCTATTCTAGGTGTTTTATTTGCATTTCCTTTAAAAAAACGTTTTATCAATGATGAGCAAATGCCATTTCCAGAAGGCTATGCTGCTGGAGTTGTTCTGGAAAGCTTACATTCAGAGGACAGCAAACAAGGAATGTTTAAAGCTAAACTATTAATGGCCGGAGCTGGATTGTCTGCTTTGATAGAAGTTTTAAGAGCAGACGGCTTATTAGCTACTCTAAAGCTTAAATTCTTAGCCTTACCTCATTATTGGGATGAGTTCATTTACAAGTTTGCCACACCAAAACTTTTAGGAACTCCTCTTAAGGATTTAACAATACAATTTGATACGTCTATTGTTATGGTTGGAACCGGTGGTCTTATGAGCACCAAAACAGCAATGTCTATGTTGATCGGTGGATTTATCAATTATTTTGTATTGGCTCCTTATTTGATTAAATCTGGAATTATTCCGCATGCTACCTTCAAAGAAATAACCATGTGGTCTTTGTGGGGTGGAGCTGCCGTCATGACAACATCTTCGTTGTACGCGTTTTTTTCTAAACCTCAAATCATCGTTGATACATTCAAAAAAATGTTTTCAAAAAAGAAGTCTAAATCTCATGATCCTCTCGAAAAGATAGAGCTTCCGATGTGGATCTTTATGGTCGGTATTCCTATATTCGGTTTTATTACTGTTTATTTAGGTCATGTTTGGTTTGGAATACATTATTGGTTAGGATTATTAGCGATACCTTTAGTGTTTGTTTTTACATTAATAGCTGTGACTTCAACGGGGCTTACAGGCATTACACCGGGAGGCGCTTTAGGTAAACTGACTCAAATTACTTATGGTGTGGCAGCTCCTGGAAATGTCACAACTAATCTAATGACAGCAGGAATCACTTCAGAGGTTTCTTTGAATGCGAGTAATTTACTTATGGACATTAAACCGTCTTATATGCTGGGTGGAAAGCCTCGTCATCAAGCTTTAGGTCATGTGTTAGGAATTTTTGCCGGTGGCTTAGTTGCAGTACCAGTATTTTACTCTTTGTTTCATGGAGATATTTCTTTATTTACTTCGGAAAGTTTGCCTTTACCGAGTGCTTCAATATGGAAAGGAGTCTCAGAGGTTTTAACGCAAGGATTAAGTAATCTTCATCCTACGGCTCAATTAGCCGCTGCTGTAGGAGCTGTACTAGGTATTGTGATTGAAATTCTCAATCAAAAAACGAAAGGTAAATTTCCAATATCAGGTGTGGGATTAGGATTGGGTTTTGTATTGAGATTTGTTGATACGTGGTCTATGGCTTTAGGAACACTTTTATTTTGGGTTGCTAAACGTCGTTATAAAGATCCAAAAAGTTTTGGTTATAAGGCTTACGTAGAAAATCAAGAAACTTTATCAGCCGGGATAATAGCTGGTGGATCTATCATTGGGATTATACTTATTTTATTAGAAAATATTGTTGGATAAGTTAGACGAATCAAAATTCTAAGTTACAAACAAAAAGAGAGCGAATTTTCGCTCTCTTTTTTATTTTGAATCTCTATCTTGCTTAAAAAACTAAGCAGAATGGTGGTTGAATTTATAAAAATCTGTGTTCGCTTCTGTAGACTGAGAGGGTTGGGTTAACTCATCTGCGTTAGGGCGATGAAATCGTTCCGACTTCCAGCGATTAAGTTGGCGACGCATCTGTTGCATAAGTTTGTGTTGAACGTCTTTTAATTTTTTTCCAGTAGCTGTTGCAAAAAATTTTCCCGCTGATGAGTAAATGGTAATAATACCCTTAAACATACGGTCTTTGCGTGAAAATGTACCTTTAACGTTAGCACCTGTTGGAGCTTCTTCTCTAATTTCTGTGAGAGTTCCATTTAATAAATTGCGAGTAAAGTCAGTTGGATGAAAGCCTTGAAATTGCATTGTAATTTCGTCTTTAAACATAGTTGTCCTCCTACTTGATATTCTCTATAACAAGCTAAATGAAGATGAGGAGTAGATCGTGATTATCCTCTATCTTTTTAGGTTTTAAATAATAAATGTTTAATTAGGTTTGCTTATGGGAGGGTGCTGGGTTTTTTTGAAAATAAATTTGCTTGTATTTTTTATCATGATAAAAATCCTCCTTTCATGAATCCTCTTTTGAGGAAGTGGGAAGTGTTTATCTCATCTTTTCTATATTAAATGTGTATCTGATTGAAACAATGTCAATGCATGAATTTAAAATATTTTTAATCAAAAAATGATGCAGGACCGTTAAACATAATGTCAACTTTATGACTTCTTATCTCGAAAGATTTGAGGTTGTTTTAAATTTGGTTTATTTTTTTTAATTTTTTTTGATGATTGCTTTTTAGTGGCACGGCTTTTTTTTATTTTTGGAGTTGAGCCCCATATTTCTGGATATTTAAGGATATCCTTTATGACGAGCTTTGCGTTTTCTTCAAAATCTTCAGATTCAATAGAAAGATAAAGCCATTTGGGGAGAATGGGATGATTTATAAGAAATGGAAATTTAACTAATAAATCAGAGTGAAATATTTTTTCAGCTGGAAACATAACTCCATGCCAAATTGAAAAATTGTAGACATGACCTTTGTAAGTGTTATCCCCTTCAGACGCGAAGATCAGCATAATAATTTTGTTATTTATATAATAAGCTTTTCCTCCAAACATAGATTTTTTAATGTAAGAATCTTGAGGAAGATAGTCTTCGAGCCAAAGCAGCTCTTGCAACAAAATGTTCATTTAAAAAAGTTATCATAAAATTAAAATTTTTTTCACATTAATTATATATTGTAAAAGCCTAAAAAATAGTCTTATTGAGATAAGTTTCAAATTTGCAGAGTTCAATTTATTCATATTGAAAGCTAAGTGAATAGATGGTGAAAGGAAAATGACAAAGAGTATGAGATGAGTTGTTTTTTAGAAGGCTTCTTGTATAAAAAAACAAAAATAAAGGAGTAAATATGTTAAAACAGCTATTATTATCAATAAGTATATTTTTAGGATTTTTTGCACAAGCTGAAACAAAAAGCCTTACGATTTATTCAGCATATGAATCAGAAAGAATGGCTCCTATATTTAAACCCTTCACTGATAAAACAGGGATTACAATTAATGTTATTTTTGGACCTAGTAAAGATTTACAAGCTAAATTAATACAAGAAGGTGAATCTACTTCTGCGGATCTATATCTAGATAAAGATTTAGTATTTTTAGGACAGGCTCAAGAGCAACTAAGAGCTTATAAATCAGTCTATGTGGATTCTGTAGTTCCAGCACACTTAATAAATCGCGATAAAAAATGGATCACATTATTCTACCGTGCGCGGATTATTATATATAATCCTACTAAAGTAGATGTTTCAGAGCTAAGTACATATGAATCTTTAGGGGAAAGCAAATGGCTTGGTCGTTTATGTGTGAGAACATCTAATAATAGTTATAATGAAGCATTAGCAGGTTTTTTTGTTAAACATTTTGGGGTTGAGCAGACATTAGATATTTTCAAAGCGTGGGTTAAAAATTTTTCAGTTAGCCCGCTGGCAGGAGATCGTGATGTTATTAATGCTGTAGCAGAAGGCAAGTGTGATGTTGGAGTTGCAAACTCTTATTATTTAGCACCTTACATACGTGATAATCCAAATTTCCCTGTTAGGCCATTTTTTCCTAATAAAGAAACAACAGGTGCACATATCAATGGAGTAGCAGTTGGTATAACTAAAGCAACTCAAAAATATGATGCGGCAAATATGCTTTTAGAGTATTTAGTGTCTGAACCCGTTCAAACGGTAGTCGCTGATGGTTTTAGCCAGTATCCTGTTAACCAAAAAGCAAAATTAAATACGACATTAGTTTTATTTGGTGATTATAAGCAGGATGTGACGAATATAACTGAAATATCAGATAATGTTATTAGAGGTAAAGAGATTATGCAAAAGGCCGATTATAAATAAGTTTACAAGGCATAAAATAAAAAAGCTTATGTGTTTTGATCATAAGCTTTTTTTAAAATTGAGATTTATTTTATTAGTCTGGATAAACCATGTAATCATAGCTCTCTCTTTGAATGCTTTGATGTCTGTAATCAGGTAATTGATCAACTGAGATGGCCGATGCAAAAGTTGTAGAGGCATTAAAAAAGTATGTTGTTAAGTTCTGTAACCAAGTTTTCATAAATATCCTTTTTGTTAAAGTTTTATTTTTAAAATTTGATTAATTCCTAATGCAATAAAAAGACCAGATTTTGACAGGTTTAAAACGTATTAATTAGATATAAAAATATTTTTTCCAAAAAATAGAAATTTTGTTCCTAAGTTTGAAAAAATATAATTGTAAACTTTAAAAGTGTAAAAAACTTTGACAGTGCTTATTCATCTGATTTGATAAATACAGATTTATCGGGGAGTCCAATACGTCCTATAAAAGGTAATTTTAGAGCTGGCCTTAAGATATCTACTCCAAAAGACATTCCAAGTAAGTTAACCTCTACTCCTTCACCTAAGCCAACGGTGGCACCTAATAGTCCGTATACAGAAAATTGCACACCTGTTCCTGATTCTGACATTCCGATGAGATCACCTTTGTTTATCCAATCTTTACCTATAGCGTTGGGTGGTAATTCAATTTCTAATTCAGGAACGTGACGTATGATATATGAAACAAAAGTATTACTGTTGGGGCCAGGATAAGCTCTATAATGATAGGGATAGGGGTATGTTGAAGCAACAGCCTGAATTTTAGGAATAGCTTTTTCAGCGGCTTGTCCTCTTAAATCTAAAATTAAATCTGGAGATGATCCATACCACTTACGATCAGGAATATCTTTTTCGATAGTCACAATATTTAAACCGCGATTCAGTTTCCATCCTATTACGTGATATGTAACATAGTGATCAGAGTCTTTCTCTTTATAAGCTAACCAGCTGTGGACCGAAAAGTATCCTCTCCATCCAAAGACTCTTGCTGCATATATTTGAATGACCGCGCGAGGCTCGTCTTGGGGAAGTGGGGCAATTTTTGAGCTACTATTGTCAGCCGTTCTCCAGTCGGTAGAATGACGACATCCTAAACAACAAATGAAAAAGAGACTTGTTAATAAATTTCTAATAGGATATTTGCGCGTAAACATATAAATATACTAATCGTTATAAGTCTGGAGTAAAGATAAGATTGGTTTTAATTCTAGACAAAATGAGATCGATAAATAAGAATGAATTAAATTTGTTGGAGTTTTATGAAAAATTCAATGATCATAATTGTGTTTTTGTCATTAAGTATTCAGTCTTTTTCTCAAGAAAGTAAAGTTCAAGTTACAAGTGGAATCAATATGGTGCCTCCAGTTAACAACAGAGAGAAAATAGCTGAAGGCTTATCTTCAATAAGACCTCTTTTTCCAGTTGTAAATTACGAAGGTCGTTACTTAGATGGTGATTACGCGATCAAAGAAAATAAACTTTCTTTGATCGTACCTGTAAAAAAATCTCGTGAAGAGTACTTGGCTTTATCGGCAAATTTAGGTCATATGGATTTAAAAAAATCTTTACTATTAAGTAATGGTGGAGTGATTCCAGATCAGTACTATCGAGCAGAAGTTGGTGCTCAGTATTCTCATCAATTACAAGGGTTTAAAAACTGGGGTTTTCGTTCGACGATAGGTTATGCGGGTGATAGGAGTGTAGAAAAAATGCGTGATGCTACTTTTGCCTTGAATGTTCACTACGCTGTACCTAGCAGTGATGCTAAGGCTTTATGGATGTATAATGTATTTTTATCTAATAATGGTCCTTTTGGAAATTATATTCCAATACCAGGTATTGTATACCTATATAAAACGGATACATTTTCGGGATTAATTGGATTTCCAATTACATCATTGCAGTGGAACTTTAATAATAAATGGGGATACTCTTTATTCTTTCTTGGGCCATCTGTTTCAAGTGAGGTTAGTTTTGGATCTGTTACAGAAACCCAATATATATTTCAAGCTGCTTGGACAAATCAAAGTTATATTTTGCATAATCGGGTAGAAAAAAAAGATCGCTTAACGTTTGAAGAAAAGAAAATTTCTTTAGGTGTGAGAACTTTTGCTTTTGATAAATTGAAAGCAGAAATTCAGGCGGGTTATGTCTTTGATCGCATCACTTTTGCGGGTCAAGGTATGCGCAATATGGAAAAAGGCTATGTTAAAATACCAGCTGATTGGTTTGTAAGTTGGAATTTGAAATCAGCTGTTTTCTAATTAACTAATTAACTTTTTTCTAATTTGTGTATAAGCAAGAGCGCATAGAAACGTGGATTGAATAAGTAGAATTCCACCATTGATTAAAAGGGCATCTAAAATGCCTTTTTCCCAAAAAAAAGCCTGTGCTATTCTTACTCCGTGTATCAGAGGGAAAAACTGCGCAATGAGACGTACAGCTGGAGACATTTGTTCTATAGGGAAAAAAATGCCTGATAAAAAATATAACGGTGCAATAATAAATGAATAAACTGTTTGAAATTGATTGATGTTTCTAACCCATGCTGTCGCCAATAATCCCATCGCACCACAAGGAATAGCAACGAGTGCTCCCACGATTCCTAGGGCTGGAATTAACCAAGGATTAACCATAAGATTAAAAAAAGCTAGGACGATCGCGACTCCAATAGCCATTAATGCACCTTTAAGGGCAACCCAAATAAGTTCACCGAATACAATTTCTTTAACACCAATAGGGGTGGTTAGCATAGCTTTGAAAACATTCTCGTAAGACATGCGCACATAAAACCCATAACTGCTTTCAAAGAAAGAAGTAAATAAAGCTGTAGCAACAGTTAAGCCTGGTGCTAAGAACTGCATATAAGACATGCCTTCTACATTGGTGAGATACGAGCCAAGGCCTAACCCTAAAGATACTAGAATAAGTGCAGGATCAGCCACAGTTGGAGATATATTAGCAATAAGGTCTTTTTTATAGACAATCCAGTTCCTACGCGTGATATGGAAATAAAGTATAAGAGTATTAAGCATCGGCTGTCATCTCCTGTCCAGTGAGCTTTAAAAAAACATCTTCTAAATTTGAGGGTCGTATCTGTAAAGGTGTTAAGTTGTATTTTTCATGTATCTGTGTGAGGTCAGACAAAGAGTCAGTTCTCAAATAAATTCCTGAAGAATCTTTGTGAAAGTTATAGTTTTTTTGATTTTTAATAAGTGGTTCGATTTGTTTTTCATCATCTATAGAAAATAGGCCCACATATCCTGGGGTATGCATATTGATAAGTTCTTTAGGACTACCAGATCCGACGACTTGCCCTTTGTTCATAATAACGAGACGATCACACAAAACTTCTGCTTCATGCATATAATGCGTAGTTAGAATGATTGTTGTTCCATTTTGATGAAGCTCTTTAACTTTTCCCCAGAGTAAATGTCTGACAGCAGGATCTAAGCCAGTAGTAGGCTCATCAAGAATAAGAAGTTCTGGTTTTCCTAAAAGAGCACGAACAAAAACTAATCTGCGCTTCATACCTCCAGAGAGAGTTTGAATAAGAGCATCCTTTTTATGAGCTAAATTCATATATTCAAGAAGCTCTTCTATACGTGAATGTCTTTCGTTTTTAGGGATTCCCAAAAAGGCACAGTATATTAACATATTTTCAATAACCGTTAGGCTTTCATCAAGTGCATTTTCTTGAGTCACTACGCCCATACGTTTTTTGATTTCACGATTGTTTTTTGCAGGATCTAAGTCAAAAAGAGTTAACTCGCCAGATGTTCTTTGGCTTGCACCGTACGTCATGCTGATGAAAGTTGATTTTCCAGCGCCGTTTGGTCCAAGCAGACCAAAGCACTCACCTTTGTTGATTTGTAAATTTAACCCATCAACAGCATTAAACTCACCAAAGCTTTTTTTGAGTGATTTAGCAATGACCATTTAAGCTCCTTCTGAAACAACTAGTATATTAATTTAATTTTTTTTGTCTATTAAATAGCTTCTAGTATCGATGACTTGATATGCTAAGGAAATAAGGTTTAAGATAATAGTAATCAATTGGGATGATATATATGCTTTTTCAAAAAATAATTTTATTTAGTGTCTTATTTTTATCTATAACATCACATGCGGTCGTATCACAGGTTCATCTTGATTCTGACAAATCGTTATCAAAGCAAATGTTAAGTTTAACGGGCTTATCATCTGCGACAATTGTACAAAAAAATGAATGTTCGTCCATCAGAATAGCGGGTACAGAAATCATTTGTCTACTCAATGGCGTAGGTACATTCAGTGCTCATGAAAGAGCTAATGACATAAATGAAAAATTAGAATGGTTGGTTAAAAATCCACAGTTCGATCTTACATTACTACATCTTATGAATTTAGAACATTATGTGAATATTATAGCTGATGATAAAATCATAGTTAGTATATCTGACGCTGATATCGATCGAACTTTAGCTGATACTCGCCAACAAATGGCCAATATTATTATAGATAGAATTCAAAAATCAATTCCGATAGCGCGAGAACAAAGAAGCCCAATAGCTTTATTACGTGGATTTGCTTACAGTTTAGTAGCGACTTTAGTTTTAGGGATGG
>JBKBTW010000075.1:0-10155 GCA_046291245.1 Pseudobdellovibrio sp.
CTAAAGATAATTTGAAGCATAAAACAAACGATGCACATTTAATGCCATTATCACAGAAGAAGCTCGTTTTACGCTCCCTGACAGGACATCCATATAAGACCCATAACGCAACAAAAGCTTTTCAAACTTATTGTAAAGAATTAAAATGAGCACATCGTTAAAAAGATGAAGGATTTAAGAATATGAAAAACTCTGATATCAGAAGTGCATTTATAGAATTTTTTAAAAAAAATGGCCACACACATGTCCCAAGCTCAAGCTTGATTCCAGACAATGATCCAACATTACTTTTTACAAATGCAGGAATGAATCAGTTTAAAAATTTATTCTTAGGGTTAGAAAAAAGGGAGTTCACCAAAGCTGTTTCCTCTCAAAAATGCGTTCGTGCCGGCGGAAAACATAACGATTTAGAAAATGTAGGCTTCACAGCACGTCACCACACTTTTTTTGAAATGCTAGGGAATTTCTCTTTTGGTGATTATTTTAAAAAAGATGCTATTCATTATGCTTGGGAGTTTCTAACGCAAGATCTGAAAATTCCTAAAGAAAAACTGTATGTCACTGTTTTTGAAAAAGACGATGAAGCTGCTGATATTTGGCATAAACAAGAAGGAGTCCCTAAGGACCGTATTTTTCGTCTAGGCGAAAAAGATAACTTTTGGCGTATGGGAGATGTAGGTCCCTGCGGACCTTGCTCAGAAATTTTTTATGATCATGGTCCGAAAGCAGGTAAAGAATCTGATCCTTATAAAGGAATCGTATCTGGCGAAGATCGTTTCGTAGAAATTTGGAATCTTGTCTTTATGCAGTTTGAAGAAACTGCACCTGGAAAGCTTTTATCGCTACCTAAGCCATCCGTGGATACAGGCTCGGGATTTGAAAGACTTGTAGCTGCAATGCAAGGGCAATTTTCAAATTATGATACTGATTTATTTAAACCAATGCTTAACGTTGCCTCTCAATTATCTGGTTTAGAGTACGTGACTGATCCTGAAATTTTGCGTGCTAATATAAATGTACGTGAGCAAATCTCAGCGATGAGAGTGTTGGCTGATCACTGCCGATCGACTTCTTTTTTAATTGCAGATGGAGCACTTCCTTCTAATGATGGACGTGGATATGTCTTAAGACGCATTATGAGACGCGCCATCCGCTATGGAAGAAAGCTTTCGACAAATAAATCATTTTTGCTTCCGATGAGTGAATCTCTCATTGCGACAATGTCTGATTTTTATCCTGAGTTATCGCAACGTAAAGATCATATTCTTTCAACAATAAAAGAAGAAGAAGTTCGCTTTTTACAAACTCTTGACAATGGGACTGCGATTTTCTTAGATGAAATTAAAAAATTAAAGAATCAAAACAACAAGATGATTTCAGGAGAAACTGTTTTTAAATTATATGATACTTACGGATTTCCTGTTGATTTAACGGCTCTCATGGCAGCAGAACAAGGTTTAAATGTTGACGAGCAAGGTTTTGATAACATCATGCAAGCCTCAAAAGAAAAAGCTAAATCATCTTGGAAATCAAAATCTTTACAATCTGATGAAAAACACATTATAGAATTCGGCCAGAAAAATTCTAAACAACCAACTCAGTTTCTTGGTTATGAAAACTTGCATGTTTCAAACTGTAAAGTTTTGGCTTTGTCTAATGGATCACAAGAAGTTTCAATTTTAAAACAAGGAGATACAGGATTTGTTATTTTAGATAAAACTCCTTTTTACGCCGAAGGTGGCGGACAAATTGGAGATCAAGGGTTTATGACTCATGAGGGTTTTGAAGCGAAGGTTCACGACTGTATAAAACAAGGCCAAGCCTTTTTACATCAAATTGAAGTCATTAAAGGCGAATTAAAAGCTCAAGATACAGTAACATCTCAAGTTTCAAGTCAAGATCGTAGGCAAACAGCAAGCAATCACTCTGCAACGCATCTGATGCACTCAGCTTTAAGAGCTGTACTAGGGACTCATGTTACACAAGCAGGATCTTTAGTCGATAGCAGTAAAACTCGCTTTGATTTTACTCACAACAAACCACTTTCATCGGACGAAATTAAAAAAATTGAAGAGCTTGTAAATAACGAAATATCTTTAGCACATCCTGTAAAAGCTGAGGTTATGCCTCACTCGGCCGCTCTAGAAAAAGGAGCTATGGCCTTATTTGGAGAGAAATACGGAGATGAGGTGCGTGTTCTAACTATGGGACCTAGTGTATTATCTTCGCATGAAAAAGCTTTTTCATGCGAGTTATGTGGCGGTACCCACGTTCAAAACACATCACAAATCCGTGCATTTAAAATTATTTCTGAATCTGGTGTAAGCGCTGGAGTTAGGCGTATAGAAGCTATTACAGGTGATTTAGCTATTGAATATTTTATGAAGAACACGGAAGAGCTCAAAGCTTCAAGATCAGCTGCTGGAGTTGCTACAGCTAAATCCCTCATAGATTGGATTGAAACTAAAAAAGATGAGATCAAAGATTTACAAAAACAAATTAAAAAAATTAATGCTGAAAAAATTGATGTAAATCAATTGGCAGGTAAAGCTGTTAATTTTAAATCTTCTTCAGGAGAGGCCAAGTATATTTTAGCGGACGTCGCCTTGGATGATCGTGAAGTGCTGTCGCAAATATCTGATCAGTTAAAAAATAAAATTAGATCCGGTGTGACAATAGTGATTGGAAACGGAGAAGCTTCACACCCAGTGATCGTATCAGTCAGCAAAGATCTAGTCGGACAAATCCAAGCAGGGGCAATTCTAAAAGATTTTGCTGCCGTATTAGGTGGAAAAGGCGGAGGACGTCCCGACTTCGCCCAAGGCGCTGTACCTGATAGAAGTAAGCTAGCTGAAGCTGATAAAGTTATTAAAAGTAAACTTGGTATTTAAAGCAGAAATAAAAGGGCGAGTCCTGATAATAAACTCGCCCTTTAATATTTTTGATTTTATGAATTAAAGCGTTTGCCACTCTGAGGCTGCTGATATAAAAACCGATGTTAATTACAAGGCAAATTGCCTAACTGAGCTTTGATGTTTTGGAACCAGCTTTTCAAAATATTAGGTTGGTGACCGCAGAGATCTACAGAGTTTTCTCCACAAGAATTTGTTGCATATCCCAGAGCCAATCTCGCAGAATCCGTTACAATCTCCGCATAAGGTGGTGTGATTACTGCCGCACACAAAGTGCCCTCATTAACTGAGTTATCATTTTTACAAACCGAAGATGTATTCATTATATCATGTATCTCTTGCGCCAGATCTTCCGTTAAACAATAATGTGCAATGTTTTCCCCTTGCATAGTTTGTTCAGAAATAACTGCATTATGCATATCTAAAATGAATTGGCGTTTTTCCTTTATAAAAAATGTTTTTCCATTTTTACTAAACTGTCCGGGAACATCTGTATAAAACTTAATTTCTTGAACTTTAGTGTCCCCAAAAGTTATCGTTCCTGATACTGCTGCAGAGGACTGATCAACACTCTCCTGCTCCCAAGTGCCACTCGCACTTTGAGAACAATTTTGATATGTAAATAAAAGTAATCCTGTAATCAAAATTGTAGACTCAAGTCTCATTTTCTACTCCATAATATAGACGATAGTCTGTTATCGACTAGATACCGAACAAACTTAAACAATTTTAATTACATTTAATTATTTTATATAAAAAAAGATTTTGCCTGTTAAAGCCATTTACAGATGTCAAATTTAACTACGATTTAAATTTTATACGTTCAGCTATTTTATTTTTGTATGTATCTCAAAATGAGAAAACAAACACCTATAAAAAAGAGACCACTTTACGTATGTAAAGTGGTCTCTTTTTTCGAACACATAACAAGTGTACCCTTACAACTATGCTCCTGCCGAATAAAATTTCTTTTTCAAATCAATTTCGACTTGAGCAATTGTTGCCTTTAACAACACATCAAACATTTCTTCGGGGTTAATTTTATATAACTCTGATAAACTTCTTAATGTATTGAGTGGCGGATGAGAAATACCTCTCTCCCAGTTAGATATAAACTGCGATGTTGAGTAACCCAATTTTTCAGCTACATCTTTTTGCGATAAGCCTGATAACACACGTTTTTCTTTTAAAAATCTAGCTAGTAAACCAGTTTGCTCTTGTGTACTCACACCCATATCGACGTCCCTTGTATGTTGAACATTATTTACGTTGTATTCCATGTTTAGCACCACGCCTTTACTATTCTTGTTATAATTTTAACAACAGAATTTAATTTAATAAAGTTATTTTGTTAAAAAATTGTTAAATTTTTTATATTATCTAAAATATCCAGATAAATTTATGAGTTAAATTCAATATTATTAAGTAAAAACAAATATTTAAAAACAAATAAGAGATATTACTCTATTTTCAAGAGTAGCATTATTTTTTCAAAACCTAAGTATAGAGTATTAATTCTAAATAACTAAAAAACGTAATAAAATGAAAAATTGAAATAAAAAAAGGGGCTTTGATAAGCCCCTTGAAACTATATGAACTGTAATAAAACGATCGAAAATAAAAATAACTCCTGCACAAACGGGAGTATAAATTTTAACGTTTTGAGTATTGACCTCTACGACGTGCACCACGGATACCGTATTTTTTTCTCTCAACCATACGAGGATCACGAGTAACAAATCCAGCTTTTTTCAATACATCTTTAAATTCAGGATTAAAAGCAATTAATGCACGAGTAACACCGTGACGGATAGCTCCAGCTTGTCCAGACTCACCGCCACCAGCAACCATAACACGTAAATCAAATTTACCCATTTGTCCGATAGCATCTAGAGGTTGCATAATAACCATACGAGATTGTAAACGAGTTAAGTAATCATCAGATGTTTTACCATTGATGGTTACTTTTCCTTTTCCAGGTTTTAAGTAAACACGAGCTGAACTCGTTTTTCTTCTACCAGTAGCATAAAATAATTTTTCAGCAGCTGCCATATTCTCTTACCTTCTCTATTGAGCGTTTTTCGCTTTGATAACATAAGCCTGAGGTTTTTGAGCTGCATGAGGATGCTCAGCACCAGTGTAGACTTTAAGTTTAGTGATCAATGTTTTTGATAATTTGTTAGTTGGTAACATACCTTTAACAGCGTCAGTGATAATGAAAGTCGAATCATGATCCTTCATTTGAGAAGCTGTTTTTTCTTTCAATGATCCAAAATAACGAGAATGTCTGTAATACTTTTTAGTATCCCATTTTTTCCCAGTCATTTCGATTTTATCAGAATTAATAACTACAACAAAACCACCAGCATCTGCATTTGGTGTGTATGTTGGTAAGTTTTTACCACGTAAGATATTTGCTACGTGAGTCGCTACGCGACCTAATCTTAATCCAGTAGCATCTACAACATACCACTGATGATCTGTTTCTTCAGTTTTTGCAATCCAAGTTTTCATAGTTTCTCCGGCTTTTCCCGTCTTATTTTTATTTCCGAACTTAGTTTTTTACGTGATTTTTGTGATCACGGAAAGAGTGTTTTAAAGTTCGCGGCACTTATTGTCAAGGTCTTGAGGATAATAAACTCTCAATAAATATAGTCCTTGTGGTTCAGCCGGTGGACCCGCCTCACGACGATCCTGCGCTAATAAAATATGCTGCATTTTATCCGGTGTCCAGCTCTTACGATGAGCTAATAACTGAGTCCCGACTATATTACGGACCATTTGCTTTAAAAAACCTGATCCTGTGATTGTAAATTGTGCAACATTGTCAGTTCTCCAGCTCCATTCGGCTTTATAAATAGTTCTAATCGTATGAGCTACATCCGTACCGACAGATTGAAAGCTTTTAAAATCGTGCTCACCTTTAATATATTGCGAACACTCATTAAAATAGTCTAAATCCATTGGCTTCCGAACCCACCCCATAAAACGTGAATTAAAGGAACTTGGACGCTGAGCGTTTAAAATTAAGTATCTATAGGTCTTTTTTTCAGCAGAAATTGTCGAATGAAAATCTTCAGGAGCAATCCACGCTTTTTTTACTACAATCGAGTCTGGTAACTTGGACCTCAAAGCCCAGCCAAGATCCCAATTTTTCATTCTAGATTCATCACGAGTCGTATCAAAATGACAAACTTGATTCAAAGCATGAACCCCCGCATCTGTTCGACCGGAGGCACTCAAACTAATAGGGTGATGAAAAACTTTCTCTAAAGCTTTTTCCAAAGTATGACACAAGCTCGGCTTTGTATTATTTTCATGGGTAGCTGTTTGGCGCTGCCAACCACAAAAGTCAGTCCCATCATAACTTACTGTAAATTTAATTCTTGGCATGATGATGTGATATCGCATCACCTCTGAGATAACAAGGTGTTAATATTATGAAGTTCTCACTCTTAAAACATAGCCCTATAAAACATGAAGAGTTTAAAATTAATTAAATATTTTTAAAAATCAAAGCCTAGGCCACCTTGGACATAGCCATTACTCAATGAAAATGCATCATTTTCCACATTGATATACTTATACTCCGCACTTAACCATAAATTTTTAATTCCGTACTCTGTCGAGAAGTCAGCGCCCATTTCACGATCTATAGCGGATAAATTTAAAAGTGCTCCACCCGTAAAATAAAAACCAAACCCACCGATCGCTTTGATTTTCGATTTATCTTCACGCTTTTCGGCGAGCACCGTATACACTCCACCGCCCGATCCGTAAGGTACAAACATCTGCCTATCTTTATACTCAAAACGATAAATAAGCCCCGCAAACACAGGCATTGTAATAAAAGTAAAAGACTCTATCGATTCTTGCTGAGGATTTGCAACTAAACGACCATGTCCTTGAGCTAAATTCACCGATACTCCACCTTGTAAACCCAATTTACCAAAGTTCACACCACTCTCACGAAAAAGAAAATACTCATAATCATACTCAAGCCCAATACCTGAAGCATCTTTATAAATATCATCAAAATTAATCATCGCGCAGTTTTGCCCATTCTGGTCACAGACATCAACGCTAATATCTGGATTAGAAACAGTTCCAATACGGATATGACTGGCTTGCTCAGCATTTTGCGGTTCTGTTTGATAAATATAATTACCATCTTTATCTATACGAATGAGTCCATCAGCCTGAGCACCTGGATGAGTTTCTTTTTTAGTGTCAGAAAATTGAGCCCGAGCAAATTGCGAATACACTCCGATAAAAGCTATTAACAGCAAGGCCCCTAAAGAATTACTTACTTTTGTAACTGTATTTTTCATATTTAAACATCATCCTGACTTTATGAATCCCGATCAAACATATAAATAAACTAAAAATTGCCGTCACCAAACCATAATGCAAACTCAGCAAAGCGAAAAAATAAAGTGGATATAAAAACAACCGGGCCACAAACCTTAAAGCTTCAGATTGTGAGATAAATTCAGCTGCGGGAGGACTGTACTTGTAATACGCTTTCACAAACCGAACACCCCAATCATGCTTTAACAAAAACTGGTTTCTGAATTTTCTGAAAATATCTACCTCTGTCGACATTTGCGAACCAAATGCAGCTGTAGAAATAAAACAGCTTTTATCATCTAAAAGACCTACGACCTCTGAAGGCACTCCACACACGTTGGCCGTATTGATTGCCCCACCTGTGTTTAAAAGGAAAATATTCTGTGTTTTATTAACATTACCCATCATCGTACAGTAGGGTTGATAATTCTGTAAGCCGCTGATGACGTTATCTTCGACATAGTAAGAAGCATTATACTTCATAACTGTGGGAACCACAGCCCCTGTCGTGATTCCTGTTGGCGATGTCCCAGCCAACGTAAAAAAAGCAACTCCATACCACTCCGGCACACCGCTATTTGTATAATTGTTTGGAGCAGCAGTTCCAGTGCTGTAAATCTCTTGGATGTAAAATTTTTGATCTCCTACACCCAGCTTAAATCCACACATCCCATATAATCCGTTTGAGGAATTTGGAACGCTATTGCAGAATGTTTGCTGATTAATAGCTGCGCTTGTGATATCGACGTACTGAAATTTAATATTAAAATACGCATTGACTGAACTATCACTGTCTAACAACACATAAATTTTTAAATTACTCGTCATATGAGTCGGCGTGCCACCTGAAGCTCCAGTACATGAGGAGCTATTAACTCCTGACTCCGCCGTTGCGCAAATATCTCCCCAAGTCACTAAACTTGACAACTCAACCGTAGAACTCGCGCCTACATTTACATCTGTTGATTTAACAATATTAACATTGTTCGCATTTGTTCCCACACCAATGTTAATTTTTTTATTAGCCAAAGCCTCATCAGACTTAAAGGATATTCCGATATACAGCCCACTGTGTATGTTAAACTGATTACAAGCTGTTGCAGAAACAGTATTAGTGCATGTATTACATGTACTATATGGAGTGGCTCCAGAACAATTGCCCGCGATACCTCCATACAAAGTGATCGCACCACTTGAGTCAGTTTCAGAGTAGCTTCCACCGTTAACAGAGGTAATCGTAAAACCCGCATGCGCCGTTAAACAGAATAAAAATAAAACGATCGTTATAAATAGATTTTTCACACTATTATTGCAACACAGAGACTTAGCACTGTCAAATTAGCGTCTTTTTTAGATGCAAAACCGTTAATCGAATCCCTTTATGATCACTCAAAGCAAACTATAGAATACTCATGACGTCTATATTGCTTTTAAACAATTAAATCTAACTGAAAATTTTTTCTGCGATTTGCAAACCGTTGAGGGCTGCACCTTTTTTTAAATTATCAGAAACAACCCACATTAACCAACGATGTGGATTATGACGATCTTGATGAATACGTCCTACAAACACAGGCTCTTCGCCAGAAACATCAATAGCTGTTGGATAATCATCTTGCATAACAGCCAACCCCTCAAACGACCCCATAGCATTGATGACATCATCTTTGCTCACGACTTTATCGAGTGTAACCCATACAGCTTCAGAGTGAGAGTTCAATGCAGGAATTCTCACTGTAAACGCAGAGACCTTAATCTTGTCATCACCCATAATTTTAACAGTTTCGTTCATGATTTTAGTTTCTTCAGTGCTAAATCCATCATCGCCAAAAGATCCAATTTGCGGAATACAATTAAATAGAATTTGTTTAGGAAATGTTTTAACCTCTTGATCAGGAGTTTGAAAATTTTTAGTTTGCCCAATTAATTCATCAAAACCTGGCAAGCCCGCCCCACTCACGGCTTGATAACTTGAAACTGTAACTTCGTTTACGCCAAAAGCATCATGCAAAGGCTTTAGCGCCACAACTAATTGAATCGTTGAACAGTTTGGATTAGCAATAATTTGTGGTTTAATATTTGAATTTAGCAACTGGCCATTTACTTCAGGCACAACAAGAACAATATCTTTATCCATACGAAAAGCATTAGAGTTATCAATCGCAAAAGCACCAGATTTAACCGCTTGAGGAGCCCACTCTTTAGAAATATCATCGCCTGAAGAAAAAAACACCATATCTAATCCATCAAAACATCCTGGTTTTAACACTTGCACAGTCCAATCTTGTCCTGCAAGTTGCAATTTTTGTCCTAAAGAATTTTGTGAAGCAAATGGGCGTAACTCAGAAACTGGCAAAGCATACTCTTCTAGAAGATTTATAAACGTTTCTCCGACAACCCCTGTGGCTCCAACTAATCCAATTTTTAATGGTTTCTTCCATGGTTTCATAGACTTAAATTCCTTTTAATTAATCATGTTCTTCTTGCAAGTCTTCTTCATGAACTTGTGCAGGAGCGTAAACACTTGAAGGCAACTGCTTTCTATTTTTACCCCAACGAAAAATTCCAAACACAGCTCCTAATACAGCATAAGTAAAAAATAAAATAAACAGCATTGTTTCAGGTCTTAAGGCCACGCAAAAAAGAATAACCACACCTAAAACTAAGTTTCTAAAAGGTAAACGTCTTTTAAGGTCAATATCTTTAAATGATCTATAACGAAAGTTCGACACCATGACTATAGCCAGTAATATCGTCATTAAAAGTAAAGCTATATTTTTTTCAGCAGCCCAGCCCATATCCTCAAATGCTAAATATGAAGAGGCTACGATACCCGCAGCCATTGGGATTGGTAAGCCTTGAAAGTAATTCTTCTCAACAACACCCACCTGAA
>JBKBTW010000075.1:10165-11930 GCA_046291245.1 Pseudobdellovibrio sp.
ATTAAAACGGGCTAACCTTAAAACTCCGCATGCCGCAAACACGAAGCTTGCCATAAAACCTAAGCGACCAAAGGGCTGCAAAGACCACAAATACATAAGTAATGCAGGCGCTACACCAAAACTCACAGCATCACACAATGAATCTAACTCTGCACCAAACTTGCTCGTTGCGCGAGTCAACCTTGCTAAACGTCCATCCAACTGATCAAACACAGCAGCGACAACAATTGCAATAGCAGCACTTTTATACTCTTTCTGAAATGTGTAAATAATTGAAAAAAAACCGCAAAGCAAATTTCCTATCGTTACCATATTAGGAAGTATGTACACGTACATTCCTAAACGCTTACCACTGCTTGTTTTCTCTTCAAGTTCGTTAAATTGATCCATCTTAACCCACTCTTCTAATCTATGATGCGAATTACTTTAAGTATTGAAAAATATTAAAAAAATTAAAAACAAAATATAATCCTAAGCTACTTAAAACAGGCATCGTAAAGTTGTCATCTATCTTCGCTATCGGAATTAATTCAGCTAGCGCACCAATTAATCCTGCTAAAAGACTTACTATCAAAATATAATCACTAATCTTATGAACAAATAAGAATCCATATGTCAGCACAAAACACACCACAAAGGCAGCCATAAATCCTTGAACTGATTTATGACCAAAAATTTTATCTCGACCGTAACGAATACCAATATAACTCGCAATAGGATCAGCAAAGGCCAAAAATAAAAGACTCAGTCCTACTATAGAGTCCGGAAACAATAGTCCTATAAAAACAACTCCGGTTAATAGATATGTCGTTCCTGCTAACTTATCGACTTCATTTTTACGCATGATTGGTTTGAACCAGCGTGTGATTTTTTTATTCATTTCGGGATTAAATAACCTAAGCAGATCAGCAGGTACAAAAACCAACCATGCCACCCCAAGCAGAGTCATGCTTAACCAGAAAGGAAACACTATCCATCCTATAAAAATTAAAAGCACCCCAGACGTGTGCCAAATTTTACGCGCAAGATGGACATCGGATCTCTTTTTAAAATCACCATCATAAATTCTATTTTGAGAGTTAGAACTGTCATTCATCACAACCGATTCAAGGTATGAAAATGACACTCCACTGTCACTTTATTTTTTGTATTTTATATGGGTATTTTACTCTAAACGAGTAATTTTAAAGCTTTGAAGCTTTTTTTGCCCGCTGATTAGGCTTATTTCGATTTCAAACTGATTTTCTCCACGCTCTAGCTGAATAAAATCAGAACTCATATGGGATCGGCTGATTTTAAAAAGTTGGACACTATAGCCATTGGTTTTATTCACCATAGCTATCTTGCTCACTTCTTTTAAATCACACTCTACAAGTTTAAATGTTAGATGCTGCGCAGAGATGCTCTGCTGAGATAAATGACCCTTTACCATATCAGAGCACTTAAGCTGCAGTGATGACTGAAAACTCACGGGTGTTTTAATTTTATCTCCATTAAAAAAATCTAATTGTTGATCAGATTGCGCAATTGATGCTGGTGAGCGGTCAATCATATTGATACGAGTCTCTATCTGGCTTGGTTTATATATGTAATATCCACTCAGCAATGTAGTCACACAAAGAGCTGAGGTTGCAATAACTATATCAATATACCAAGGGTTTTTATTATCTAACACACTCTTTTTATCGGACATTTTATTTGCAGAGATGAATAAATTATTGATCTTTTAAACTCTATTGCGACAAATAGCTTAAAAAGTGCAAAA
>JBKBTW010000076.1:0-11858 GCA_046291245.1 Pseudobdellovibrio sp.
CACGGTACCTGTTTTGCAAGTTCGAGTCTTTAGCAAAGACTTGGTTTCAGCCACTCACCCACCACTCCGCGAATCAATAAGCTAAAATACAACCTCTAAACCAATGAGGTCTATATAAATTGCCATATCGAATTTACAGAATCAAGGAATGTCGTATACTTGAACTTGATTTTCTTCATTATTTTCTGTAGGGTGGCTCTTCAATCGAATTTTCCAGTGCACTCGTAGCTCAGCTGGATAGAGTACTTGACTACGAATCAAGTGGTCAGAGGTTCGAATCCTCTCGAGTGCACCATTTTTAATCAAAAATAAATTATCTTTAAAGTATTTGCCTAAAAATTAAAGAAATATCTTTGTTAAATGCTTAAGCCCAATCTAAACTTAAATAGTGAGTAAGAAAATCGTTGTATCTTCAGTTGTGGTTTGTTTGGTCTTAGCAGTTGTCTATGGATTTAAGCAATTTATTGGAAACCAAAGACCTGAGAAAATTCAAATGACTGAGTTAGCATCAAAATCTATGCAGTTTCAATGGTGTTCAGAAAATAATGGTACAGTGACATGGGTTTATGAAGCCCATAAACGTAAATTTAGTCGTTTAAAGCCTCAACAGATGAGATCTAGGTTTTGCAAAATCGATATTATGCCTGTAAGTGAACAGGCAGTTCATGGGGCTAAGTGGTCGAATGTTGCTTATGGATTAGATTCTCAAGCTTCAGTTGTTAAATTGGAGTGGGATAAACAGCTTAAATTTTTTAGAGCTTCAGGTTTACCATTTAAATCTCAAAAATTAAGTCGTGAGCTTCTTGACGAATCGAAATGAATTCGTTAATTTAGTCTCCAGTGTTCAGAAGTAGCTCAGTTGGTAGAGCAAGCGGCTGTTAACCGCTTGGTCGGGGGTTCGAGTCCCTCCTTCTGAGCCATTTTTATAAATGGTTCAAGCCCTTGTATCTCTACAAGGGCTTTTTTTATGCCCAAATTAATCTTATAAGTGTTTGTAATTTTCATTTATGTTGCGAATAGTCGATCAAAATTCAAAGAATTACCTATCAATCTCGATAAAAATATTGCCTAATTAATAACTAGACATAAGATTTATATCAATATTCCTGAGGGGGGATTATGAAAATGTTACTAGTTATAGCAAGTATGCTGCTTTCTGTTTCTGTTTATGCAGATTTAAAATTTGATCGAGATGTTCCACAAACTATTCAAACGCAAATGATCAGTGATTTGGCTTTTATGAACCAAGTTACAGGAGAGAAGCAAACTCCTTTTCATCAACAAATTTTTGGTGCGGTGAATGGCGGCATATACAAAAAGTTTTTTGAAACAAGAATTACATCAGTGGGTGTAGATGCGTGTGGTGGTGGTGCAGCTGTTGCTTGCGTGCAACCATTTTTTGATCCAAATAAGATGTGGTTAACCCAAAATTTTATCAAATTTAACCATCCGCAAATCGCACGCTTAATGGTTGTGTACCATGAGGCTCGCCACTCTGAGACTCAAAATAGAAACTGGGGTCATGATACATGTCCACGCCCATTCCGCGATGAAAATGGCAAAGATAAAACAAGTATTTGGACAGGTGCAAAACTTGAAGGTGAGCCAGCATGTGATTCTACTTATAAAGGGTCATATGGATCTTCGACTGTTATGTTGAAAAATATCAGTAAATTCTGTACGAACTGTTCTGATAAAGTAAAAATGGATGCGGATATCTATGCAATGGATCAACTCGGCCGGATTAGCAGAGCTGATGTAAAGAAAGCAATGTTGGCTGATTTTGAAACAAACTAATTCTAAAAAGCAAAAATTAATTTTTACAGCCCTATCCGCTTTAATGGTAGGGCTTCTTATTTACTGGATGATAAAAAACAAGTCTGAACATTCGATAACGGGTTTAAAGCCAAGTCAGATTGATTTTTCGGAAAGTAATAAAACTACAAGTTTAGAAGGCCTTCCTTTGAATGATGAGATTCTGGTTTCAGCAACATCAAGTTTAAAACCTAATGAAAATCAATTGGCACCTCCCAAGTTTTCGCAAGTTAAAGATCAAAATTTATGGAAAACCTTTGAAGAGATCATTCAAACTAAAAATGATAATGATCCACGTTTAGACCAAGATTTTAAAAATTTATCCTTAGAATTTAAACAAGCCCTTGTGCAAAAATACAATTCTTTCGCACTTGAAAATAGAAATGATCGAGGCTTTGTTGTTTACTTGATTGCGCGTAACCTTCAGACAACTGAAGACATTCAGTTTTTAAAAAGTGTTTATGAAGAAGCGCCTTGTAAAAGCTTGGAGGATTGTTCAAAGCCTGCGGCTTCTGACCCTCATCATGAAGACATCAACCAAACCTCACAGGATTATCCTCAAAAAGTGGGATTATACCTTTTAGAAAAGAATCTAGCACAGAATCCAGAAAAACTAAAAAATGTTGATTTTAGAAACGCTGCTTTGCAAGTGCTCATTCAGGCAGAGAATTTTCCTGTTTCTTCTATACAAGACAAAGCACGTCAAATACGTGAAAAGTACGCTCTTTAATTTAGAGCTTTTTGTAGTTGCCAATGGAAGCTTCATTAAAAAAGTAAAAAATACACTCACGCAAAATAATACAATTTTTTTATATCTGAACTTAAATGTATCTGGACATTTATAAAGAATATTTTTACCGTAGCAGAGTCTTTAAATAAGAGGGGATTAAAATGAAATTTATTTTTATTATCATGTCGCTATTTACGGTTCAAGCTTATGCGGTGAAACTTCCGATCAATCAATTAATGAGTGAAGTGCAACAAGCTGAAATCTCTACTACAGCTAATTATGATTTTGAAGGAATCGTAGCTTTATCAAATTGTTCGGGGAGTTTAATTCAATTTGAAGGTATGAGTGACGATAGCCAAGCCTACGTTATGACAAACGGCCACTGTGTTGAAATGGGTTTTGTAAATCCAGGTTCAGCTTTATATAAACAACCAAGCAAAAGAGACTTCACTCTTTTAAAGCCAAACTCATCTAATGCAGGCGTTATCACTGCTGTAGAGTTAGTTTATGCCACAATGACGAATACTGATTTGGCTATTTATAAAGTTCGTCAAACTTACTCTGAAATCAAAACAAAATACAATATCAGACCTTACATAATGGATTCACGCAAACCTTATGAAGGTGAAAATATCGAAGTGATTTCTGGTTACTGGAAGCGCGGTTACAGTTGTAACATAGATACATATATTCATGAGTTACGTGAGGATAAATGGACGTTTAGAGATTCTATGCGTTACACAAATACAGGGTGTAATACAATTGGTGGCACTTCAGGTTCTCCAGTTATTCGTGCTGGGACTAAAACAGTTATCGGTATCAACAACACGGGTAACGAAAATGGACGAAAATGTACAATGAATAATCCATGTGAGGTTGATGCAAATGGTGTGGTTAACGTTATAAAGGGCGCTTCATACGGGCAGCAGACGTACAATATTTATACGTGTTTAACATCAACAAACGAAATAGATTTAAGTAAAGCAGGCTGTAATCTGACGAAATAATAAATTAAAATTATAATATAATAAGAAAGGCCTGAAGATTTAACTTCAGGCCTTTTTTCGTTAGAACTTTAGAAAAGAGTTTAGTTGTTAAGTAAATCAAAGCCTACGAAAGCTGCGTCTATATACTGATTGATGAGTTGTCCAGTGCTGGCTTGAGAGTTTACACGTAAGTCGATTGAAATTTGCTTAAACTCACAAGCTCTTAGTGTTTTGCACTCGAGCATTGTTCCTCTTTTATACGGAAAGTAAGCTGTTTTTTGAGAGTAAGTGTTTTTAAGATTTTTAATACATTCATCTTGTGCGCTAGCGCTTGAATAAGCACCACAAACAGAACGAAACACAAGATCAGAGAATACTTTTTTATCATGTAAAGCTTTTGCACGTGGAACAGAGTCTATTTGAGTCAATAAACTCGTAGCGAGTGCTTTTTTACACTGATCAGCACTTATTGTAGTGTTGCAAATAGGTTTATTCATCGGTAACCAAGCTGCATTCGGAGATTGGTGCACATGAAAATGATATGGACTGGCTTCTGGCTTTAAAACGAAACAACCGCCTTCAGGGCATTTTTTATTTTGACCATTGAATGACCAAGTATCAACAAGAGCACGGTTTTTATTATTTTGCTCAGAGTAAAGCTCATATCGTCCTTGAGAGTTTAATTGGTAAAAAGCAGTTGCCGTAAAACTTCCTATAACAGGTACGTTCCAGAATTGTGAAAGGTAGCGCGCGACGTTCCACCCTGAATTACAACCTTGAATACGAGCCCAGGCGTGAGCCGCAAATAAGGGCTTCAGTGACGACATGAGTTTTTCATTTTTGAAATCTAAGCGATTAGAGCCATCTTCAAGCCAAGGCCCTAACTCCACGCCATTATGGCTAATAATATCAAGAGAGTGAATATTTGCCGTTTTTGCTAGAAGTGTTTTGACTAAATATTGAGAGTTTAAAATTGCAGATGATTCTTCTGTGATGATGAAGCCATCTTTTGTGAGTTGCTGTTGCTTAGTATTTTTATAGGCTTCAGTTGTAGGTAAATTAGTTATAAATAAAATTTGATCTTGTGGATAAAGATCTTGATAAATTTTAGCTTGTTGATAAGCAACGGCTGTGAACATAAGGCCTTTACTCGCAATAATCACGCGTGTGGGATTATTGATACTCCATGAACCAGATGATTTTTGTGCGATAATAGCAGCCGAAGCAGCATGCCCAATGAGAGTGCCAAAAATGATTCCTAGTATTGATTTAAGTGCAAAACTCATAAAATACTCCTTTGATGAATTCTGTTAATGACGTGATAAATAACAAAGGATTTAGAGCTAGAATATGATGCACAAGGAATAGTAGACATTCCGAAAAGACATACAAAGAAACAAACAAAAACATAGTAAAATCAGATAGTTGTAAAATGAGCAGTTAAACTTATGAGAGGTGTTATCTGTAGAAATTAGTAATAAAACCACATATACTTAAACAAATCTTATAAAAGGAGAATTGTATGAAAAAATTCATGATATTGGCTTTAACATTATTATCAACAGCAGTTTTTGCGAAAACAGAGTGTACGACTGAGCCAAAAGATAAGTGGCAATCAGAAGAAGCATTTAAAGCAAAAGTAACAAGTGAAGGTTACAAAATTAAAAAATTTAAAGTGACTTCAGGTAATTGCTACGAAATTTATGGTCATAATAAAGAAGGTAAAAAAGTAGAAATTTATTATAACCCAATTACTTTTGAAATCGTAAAACAAAAATAATGAGTACTGTTTGGACTAAATATATACGTCTTATGCATTGGATAGTTGCATTGGTCGTTATTAATAATTTGTTCATTTTAGATGATGGTGAAGAAATTCACCGTTATCTAGGTTATACGGCAGCTGCAATTGTAGGAGTTCGGTTTTTGTATGGGTTTAAAACCTCATCAAAAGCTCACTGGAAATTTTTTAAGATAACTCCATCGGCGATTTTAACGTTTTTTAAAAATACAGTTAAGCGTCATGATGCGGGGTATGAAGGACATAATCCATTGGCCTCACTCACTTACATAGTGATGTGGATTTTAATTCTTGCATTGGCTACTACAGGGTTTCTAATGGGAACAGATCAATTTTGGGGTGATGAGTTGATTGAAGAAATACACAGCTATCTTTCAAATGGACTTATGATTTTAGTTGTATTTCATTTAGTGGGAATCGCCGTGGATTCAATCGTTCACAGAAGACAGTCATGGATGAATATGATTAACGGGAAGAAGAATTAAATTGAATCTAGATCTATTTGAAAATCTAATTTCAGAAAAAATAAAAGAAAAATTTTTAAATGAAGAGCCATCTCATGATTTTTTACACTTTTCACGAGTCGTTAAGATAGCTAAAGAGTTAACTCGAAAAGAAAACGCCAAAATTGAAGTCGTCATGCCAGCTGCATGGCTGCATGATTTTGTTCTCGTTCCAAAGGATGATCCAAAAAGAGAACAAGCCTCAAATTTATCTGCAGAAGCGGCCATTCAATTTTTAAAAGAGATCAACTATCCAGATCAGCATTTTACAGAAATTAAACATGCGATTAGAACTCACAGTTACAGTGCTGGAATCAGACCTGAAACTGTTGAAGCTCAGATTGTTCAAGATGCAGATAGATTAGATGCTCTTGGTGCTATTGGTATAGCCAGATGTTTTGTTACGGCAGGTTTGTTGAAAAATAAACTGTATAGTATCACAGATCCTTTTTGTGAAAAACGTACTCCGAATGATCGAGAAAATACGATAGATCATTTTTACAAAAAACTATTGAATTTAGAAGCTAAGCTCAACACACCTTCGGCAAAAGAAGAAGGCGTGCGCAGAACTCAAGTATTACGCCAGTACTTAAAAGATTTATCTTTGGAGATTTCAAATTAAGTTTTTTTGTATCTCATGAAGTATTCAATTAGAGTAAAGCTAGAAACACTTACGAGAAGTAAAGGCAAAAAATATCCTGCACTCAACATTAAGAGTAAAATAAAAAGTCTATTGCCGAATGGCTGCGCTACAAATTGATTAAATAAACTGTGTTGATAAGTTACGAGTTTAGAGAGTCCATTTTTTTAAGCCATATAATATAACCAGTTACTCCTAAACCCGAAATAGAGAAAGCTGTTAAAATAAGTAAAATTTGATTGGTTAAACCAAATAGACTTCCCATGTGAATATCTATTCCCAACGTGTAAATTTAGCCATAAAAGAGAAATTTTTAAATTCAAGTTTATCAACAACAGACATATTTTTTGAATTGATAGAAACTGCATCAGCTTCATTCGGGTACAAACGATCAATTTCACTCACAAGCCAAGTTTCTTTTTCGTGACTTGGAGGTTTTATCTCTATTTTAGATGAGTTAATACCATTGGCGTAAGCAGTTTTTACAACAGTATCAATATCAGTTATTTGTAGAGGATTGTCTTCATTGAGTGAACGATTAATGCTTGGGGTTTGCCATGATAAAGCTGATCTGATTTTAGAAATTTTATCTCCCGCGTATTCTGACCACGTGAGCCCTGTTATGGATAAAAGAAGCATGGGTAAAATTAAAACGATACCTGTTAGTTTATGCCAAGAAATAACAGAATAAATTTTTTGTTGAGAGTTGTGAATAGTAGTCTTACGCTTTCTTAAAAAATAGATTAACCCTGTAAGAGCGGTTATCCAAAGCCAAGTCGCCGCAAGCTCGCTGTACCATCTGCCCCATTTTCCCAGGTAAAGATCACGATGAATCAAATCTAAAAATTTTCTAAAAGGCAAAGCTCCACCAGAACCGTATGTAATCAGTTGTCCTTTTATGTCTAAAGATGGAGGGTTAATAAATACAGTTTTCAAGAGCAAAAGCTATTCCATAAATTGCGCCTGTGAACGCTGCAAGAATGATAAATGGACCAATGAAAACACCGATGAAACTGTGAAGGCGATTAAGGAAATTGATAAGTAATTTTAAATTCATTATTATTTATATCTGTTTTCTAAAAGCTGTTAACTGCATTAAATTATTGCGTATTGCTATAAAACGTCGGAAAAATAGAAATTTAAAACAAAGAGCCTGAGTACGATATGAATGATTATTCGATTTTTTTTAAGCTTAAAGTCACGTTATAAGGTTATAGGATTTTTAAAAATGTGAAAAAAATTCAATAGGTTAAGCTGGTTTTAATCTGTCATTGCCATAGGCGATGGACTCTCCTATTTATTTGTTTTCGGGGGTTTCTATGCATTTTATTTTTAGCTTTTTAGTGTTGAGTTTTATCACCGTAAACGCCTCGGCTCAGGTTTGGGATGTGACAATTGATGCTCTCACGCCACCTGCTGATTTTCCGGCGAGAATTTTTAGAGAAGCAGATTTTGAACAGTACCCTGAACTTAAAGAATATAAAATTGTTATCGTTATTAATAAATCCAATACAGGAAATACCCGACAATCCTTACGAGTTTATGATAATCAAAAACTTATAATGCTCACGAAGGTTTCGACAGGACGTGAAACATATGAGGCTGGATGCAAAGAGGGGCAAGATCCTAAAATACACCATTGTTCTAAAAGAGCTTATTGGTCTACGACGCCAACAGGTTATTTTGATGTAGACTCTTTAGATGAGAATTACTTTTCTAATTTATGGCAAACGTGGATGCCTTACTCTGTCTTTTTTGAACCCGGAATTGCCACGCACCAAGCTCCAGCAGGATCAGAAAGTAAGTTAAGTTATCGTGCCTCTGGGGGATGTGTAAGAATGCACCCAACAGCAGCACCAGCTTTATTTATGGCTGTTCAAAAAGCAGGAAAAGGCTTAGTTCCGCGAATTAAACGTGATGGTTCTATTGCTAAAAATAAACAAGGTGATATTATTCGCTGGCAAAGTTATCGTACGCTTGTCATTGTGCAAAACATACAGGAATAAAACATGAATTTAAGAGATCATTTAACGGTTAAAGAACAAGATCGTAATTACACATGGGACGAGAAGTTCTTTAAACTTATCAGTGAATCTGAGGTCGCTCTGTTGAGCCAAGATCCGCAACAGGGCCCAGATGGATGGCCCTATATTATATGTGAAACACTTACAGATAATAATCAAAAAAAACATGATGTAGACAGCATTGATTCAGTTCAAAAAGTGATTCATTGGCTCTCTACGCGCGGTATAGGCTTAGTTGTAAACCCTTATCGCGAGCCTTACCCTGACTATGTTTTTTCGTATGGAATGATTTGGTCTTTTAAAGAAACAGGTTTTTTTATGAGGCCTGATTTGGCTCAGCAGTCAGGTGAAATAGCTTATGAAAACAATAAGATCACAACAGGTGCACCTACAGAGCAGTATTTACCTTTGTATGTCAGAAAAGTTTTAAAAGATTTTTTTCGAGATCAAGGTGTACTCATACCTAAAATTTTAATGATTTCTCCAGATCAAAAAAATTACGATTTAGCTTTTTCATTAGAGTCTTTAGGAAATCCGCCAGCGTCGGAACATGCGGGCATAGCAGAGGCTATTTCTTGGTTTTTACCACCGCATTATTCGGTTGTTTTAATAAGTGAAAATAATTTGCCAGCGTTTGCTGATTTATATAATCCAAAAGAAAATTATAACTAACAGTCAGTTTTAAAAAATAAACTACTACTTACACGCAATTAAAAAAGCCTAAAAACATATTTTTAGGCTTTTTTAATTTTATACAGTAGGTAGTAAATCAATTAAGCACTCACGCCAGTACTCTGGGGCGTCTGAGCTATAATCGACGGCCACTTGAAAGCCTTGTTTTCCTAAAAATTTAGTTCTAGCTACAGTTCCTGAAATTTCTAAATTCATTTCATGAATATTGAAAAACACTTTCTTCCCAATAAGCTCATCTAGATTGAGATTTGTTCGAAGTTCTTTTTTCAAGAAATCTTCACGTTTGAAATGAATCAAAATACCTGACGATGAGGCTTCGGTAATTTCACCATAACAAGCAATTTTTTCAAGATTTTCTAATGATGAAAATGAGTCAAGCGTGAGGGGCTTAAACTCCTTTCGAGGAGCTGATCTGTATTTTTTTTGAGTAGCTGACATTGTGTTCTCCTATATAAATATACTTCACATATAAAAATTTTATTCAGTACATTCAATACATCGGGCCAAACAGGACCTAAGTTTAGGGCCGGAAGATTGAAAAAAAATTAAAGAGTTATTTTAAGATGGAGTGTTTGATTGTGGATCGTTATAGGCTCAAGGCTTTAATTTTATTCAGTAATTTAATACAAATAAAATGTATAAAAAAAGCCCACAAGCTCAGGGAGTTAATTTTTTTACAAAAATGTCCTATTTAGATACACTTAATTTTAATCAGTAAATCTCTCGGGCCATGTTACAGGCTGATCACTTGTAGTTTTCATCATGCGATCAAGGGAGGCAAATGCTTTTTGTCTGAGGGATTCTTCAAGTTTCACTTCCGGTTTAAACTCCACAAGCGCCTTGTGAATTTTTTGAAGATTATTTAATTTCATGTAAGGACAATCATTGCAGGCACAATTTTCATCGACTACAGGAGCTTGTATAAGCTCTGCTTCAGGTCTAAGTTTTTTCATTTGATGAAAAATCCCAGTTTCAGTCGCTACAATGAACTTAGTATAATTTTTGTTTTTTTCGACTTCTTCAAGTAAGCGAGAAGTTGAGCCAATGACTGTAGCATACTTCAAAATAGCGTCATCACACTCTGGATGTGCAATCACTAAAGCATCAGGATTTTCATCAATCAGTTTTTTTAATCTTTCAGCGTTGAACAAAATATGAACTTCACAAGCGCCTGGCCATAAAATAAATTCGCGATTCAATTTTTTACTTAACCATTTACCTAAGTGTTGATCAGGACCAAACAAAATCGGGCGGTCTTTAGGCATAGCCTCGATAATCTGAGCTGCATTGCTTGAAGTGATAATCACGTCAGAGATAGATTTAACTTCGGCGCTTGAGTTTATATAAGTAGCGCACAGTCCTGTTGGGTGAGATCTTCTCCAAGCTAAATACTTATCATAAGGTGCACCCTCAACAAGAGAGCAGCTAGCATTGAGATCAGGAACTAGCACGGTTTTTTCAGGATTTAAAATTTTCACGCTTTCAGCCATGAAAACAACACCAGCTAAAAGAATATTTTTATTTGGAACTTGTTGTCCCATTTTAGATAAGTAAAAACTATCTCCTACATAATCCGCGGTATCTTGAATCACGCCTTCTTCATAATAGTGCGCTAAAATGGCCACATCCTTTTCTTTTTTTAATTTTTGAATTTCAGAGATGAGTAAATCGTTTTTCTCAAGATTAGTGTTTAATGCCATGTACTCTCCTCAGTGGGCTTAAAAATTCGATCCGCCTTTGAGTACTTGTATAATAGATTTTGAGATTAATTTAAAGCTTTCTAAGACGCCTTTTCCTTCAAAAGCACAGGCTTCTATTTCAGGTGCGTTAAAACGATTTAAATGCTTTCTCAACTCACTCATTGGCAAAGCTGTCGGTAAATCACGCTTGTTGTATTGCAAAATAATGGGAATATCTTTGATATTATAACCCTGCTGATGAAGATTTTTCTCGAGATTATCAAGAGCTTGAAGATTTTCATCTAAACGATCGGCCTGTGAATCCGCCACGAAAATAATGCCATCTATACCTTGTAAAATAAGTTTACGAGTAGCATCGTAAACAATTTGTCCCGGTACGCTGTAAACATGGAATCGTGTTTTAAACCCACGGATTTCACCAATGTCCAAAGGTAAAAAATCAAATAAAAGAGTTCGTTCGATTTCTGTGTTCAAAGCCATCAGCTTAGATTTTTGATCTTGAGCCAAACTTTGATACATCCATTGAATATTTGTCGTCTTTCCACCTAAAGAAGGACCATAGTAAACAATTTTGCAGTGAATTTCTTTAGCGTTATGGTTAAATAATGACATTAAAGTTCAATCCTATTTTCTAAAGCTCTGCCCATTGTGCGGTCATCAATAAAATCAATATCAGATCCAATAGGAATACCATGTGCGATACGAGAAAGTTTTACGCCTTTACCTTGCAATGTTTTTGCTAAGTACAGAGCTGTTGTGTCGCCCTCTAAATCTGCATCTAAAGCGAGGATGATTTCTTTAATAACAGGAGCTTCGCCATCAAGACCTTTTTGAATACGATTAAGAAGTTCGTGAATTTTAAGATCTTTAGCCGTTATGCCTTCAAGAGGAGAAATAACTCCATGAAGAACATGATAACGACCACGAAATGCACCCGAAGATTCAATGCGAGTAATATCTGAAGGT
>JBKBTW010000077.1:0-11800 GCA_046291245.1 Pseudobdellovibrio sp.
AGGGTCAGGATTGATAAGTTTAAGTTTTTTAACATCCAAAATACGATTAAGAGTGTACTGTAACTCTGATTTAGGATGTTGGCCTTGAGCTACAGCTTCCATGATGGCTTCAATAGCCAATGGGGGAGATTCAGGCTCATTGCAGTATAAAATTAAGTCAGCTCCTGCCTGAAGAGATCTTACGGGGATAGATTTTTTATCGTAATGAATAGCCATAGCCTTCATATCAAGATCATCTGTGATAATGAGGCCTTTGTATTTAAGTTCATCACGCAGCATTTTTTTTAAGAAAAATTCGGATAATGTAACAGGCCAATCTTTATCAACTGATTTAAACATTATGTGCGCCGTCATAACCATATCAACTCGACTTCTTAATGCTTTTTTGAAGGGAACAAGCTCTATCTCATGTAAACGTTTAAGATCAGCATCTTCCACAGGTAATTCTTCATGTGAATCAATAATAGTATTTCCATGTCCTGGAAAATGTTTAGCACAAGATAAAATCCCAGATTTAATATATCCTCGCACTAAAGCGGAAGCCATTTTTTCAACTTGATAAGGGTCTGTGCTCACGGCACGATCCCCAATAACTGTATTAAGAGGATTAGAGTAAACATCCACACACGGGGCAAAATCTAGGTTAATACCAACAGACATCAATTCCTTACCCATAGCTTGGGCAAAATGAAAAGCTACAGTTGGAGCATCTAAATCACCTACGGTTTTAAGGGGAGGCCATTGAGTAAAAGGGGCCTTTAAGCGGTGAACTCTTCCGCCTTCCATATCTATACCTATAAAAAGAGGCGCTTTAGACGCCGTATGATGTCTAAGTGACTGAACTTCTGCACATAAATCTCTGATTTGTTCTGGTGTTGAAAGGTTTCTTGAAAATAAAACTACACCAGAGATGTCATTTTCAACGATAAATTTTTTTTCTTCAGAGGTTAAAGTATGGCCTGATAGACCAATTAACATGTGCTGACCGATAATTTCATTAAGTTTCATAATATGTACCAATAACCTAGTTGTTTAATATATTGTTTTTACCTTCAGGTATATTACCAAAAATTTTCTCTAAAGTTCCAGAAGAAATTTTAATATCTTGAAGGGCCTCTTCTTTATTTTTTACTAATTCTGTTTCTAGGCCAGTGGCTTTCGTGTTTGAAGAAATTGTTTGTCCTTGCTGCGTGATCATATTTTCGTAATCCATCCCCGCAAAAGAGTTATCCACTTTTAAAAGTTGTAGAACACCACGTGAAGTCATTTTCTTATCGATACTTGAACTGCCTTTGGCTATATCCGCCATTTCTTCAGCTATGGCCGAAAACTCAAATTTAGTTCCTGTTTTAAGGCCATCTTTGCTTTTCATCATCATGTAATAAAGTGAGCTCGATAAAAAAGTGCCTTTAGGAAGCTTTTTGGATATTTTCTTTTTTTCGCCGTTTTCTGAGATCAAGCCTGTCATCATATCATTTTTAAATGTAATATCGATGGTTTTACTCTTTGTTCCATCTGTCGCTAAATAAGAGTAATCTACAGGTGTGAAATCAGTTGTAGAATTAGCTGTTAAAGATTCAGTCATATTAAAACCGTTTTTACTCAATTTTAAAAAGGAAGTTGTTTTAAAACGATTATTTTTGGAGTCTACTTCCGTTTTTAAAATGTAAAAACCAATATGTTTTTTAAACTGAGATACTTTATAATAGCCCTCAAACAAAACTTCTGCCTGAGCCAAGTGAATTAAAAAAAATTGTATTAAAATAAACCAGAATATCTTCATATAAAGCCTTTCATCATGATGTCTTTTTAAATGTAACATGAATTCGGTATAATGAAATATGACTAAAGTCTGGTTATAGAGTTTAGTCATACTATTCATGTAGCTTCGTTGTATGTGTGGCAAAAATACGATATTTTTAATTGTGGAAAAGTCTATGGATAACAGAGCTAAAAAAATAAAAGGAAATATTTTTTCTTTAAAAAAACCACTGCGCAACAAAAACGGACAAGTTGGAATATTTGTAGCCCTTATTTTTCAAGTCATATTTGTTTTTTTTGCGATGTTAATTAACGTTGGCCTCGTAGTTCATCATAAAATTAATTTGCAACAATCCACAGATTTGGCAGCTTATTACGGAGCCATGAAACAAGCCGAGATCATGAACGTTATGGCTCATGTTAATTTTCAAATTCGCCAAGCTTGGAAGTTGATGACTTGGAGGTATCGAGTTTTGGGTACGTTTGGAACAGAAGGTATACAAGCAACATCTCTCCCTTCAGGTGGAAACCCCGCAATCCTTGTAAGACCACAAATGTCAATCACCTGGGGTGTTTCAGGCGGCGGTGGTATCACACTACCTGTGTATAATCCAAATTCAGAAACTCAGAGATGTAGTGGTGATCCTAAAGTTGTTGGTTTAGATTACATAGATGTTCCATTTATGTGTATGGGGCACGTAGGATTTAAAGACTGGCAAGTATCAGGTTCATCAGACGAAACATTTTGCAAAATTAATTGTGGTCATTTAGCTGCCGTACCAACTATCATTAATAAAATACCTTCAACTTCTGTAACAGGTGGCCTTGTGAACTCTGTTGGAAATGCCATCAATACTGCAATTAGCAATGCAAATAATAACGTACAAAAAGTATGTGAGAGAATGGCCCCATTTACAGTATCAGCTTTATCATTGTTTTATACGAATTATATCGTAGACACTCAAAACAGAAAAAATTTTATTTCATTATTAGAGAAGAACTTAACTTTATCTGAAAAAGAAATCTTGGATATTGAAGGTAATAAAGTATTTCAAGGAGTATGGAGAACTTTTAAAAATAATTTAACTGAAGCTAATTTAGCATCTCTAAGTGAAGATAAATTAGAAACATATAACGGTGCAAAGTCATGTGCTAGCAACATGCTAAAAGAAATTACTTTCGAGATGTTAAAATTCTATTATATGCATTGTAATTATCCTTCTACAGGAGCAGATGTTAGGTTACTACCTCTAGTGGATGGTGATACAGATAAAAATAATAGTGGATTTAGTTCGGGTGCTTTAGGTCCTGGTGGGAATAGATTATTTGATCAATTATCATCATATTTTGGTGGTGGAAGTGTGGGCGACGCACAAGCAGCTGAGATAGAAAAACTTTTTCTTCAAGACGGAGAAAAAATTAACACAATTGGTTTTGAGAAAAATCCTTGGTGCCAAGTCTATTACGGAGCGAAGGTTTCGTCAGAGCCAAAGATTCCATTTTTGCCACTAGTTAAAGTTAAATTAAATGCTATATCCTTTGCGAAACCTTTTGGTGGCAGTATAGGTCCTTGGTATTATAGTAAATGGCAAAAAGGCAGCCCTACAGGTAGTACTGGAGTTTACTCTGATGACAAAACAGTTGTAGATAAAAACCTACCTTCCCGCACGGTAAATTGGACAGACCCAAATTTAAATACTTTACGTGGCTCAAGAGAGCTTATGCCAAATTATTCTTTTTATGTTGGAGATCCAAGATACAGCGGATTAGCCGACAGAAAAATAGTAGGGCTTTATCAGTATATGTTAGTCACTAAAAATGTTCCCGATCCTAATGGAAACTCTTTATTGTCATCCCAAGGTAAACAAAAAGAGTCAGGTCCTAATTTTAATAAATATGGTAATCCTCAACGTTGGCCTGCAGTTTCGGCTTGGTCACATTTGTCTAAGGGTGTAAACGATAATGGCTATGACCCACTCGCTGTTGATATAGTTGATCCATCTCTACCAGCGCCAAGCACTAACCCAGCAAATCCACAAAATGGATTTATACGTGATATAGAAATATCAGTTGTTGCTCCAAATCAGTTTGATGTTAGTTATTACTCGATCGAGCCAACTTTTTATGAAAATTACGCAAAGATGATTGAAGATAATGGTGTCATTAATAAGTTAATGTCAGCTACAGGAGCAAGTTTAAACCCACCTCCTGAAGTTCCATATGATTATGGAAAGCCAGCTAAAAATAATCCTAAAGTGGCATCTGTGCCAGAAGACTTCTCAGTTAGACGCCAAATAGAAATTGTAGAGAAGATATTTAAAAAAGGATCCTCTTTGTTTGGGATCTACTCAAATATATCAGATAAATATTTTACATTTGCGGCGGGATTGCAATCGTCACTTTTAACAAGTTGGACATATTTAGATTTTAAAAAATATGATGATTTTCCAACACCTGAAGATAATACAGCTTCAAATATTTTGCATAAGATGCAATTTGCTACTTGTAAGGATGTGTGGAATCAAAATTACGAAACAATACAAACGGCAATGTCTTCAAGGCCACCAATTCCAGGAAATTGTTTAACAGGCGGGCGTACGGGATATTCAGTTAAATTAATATCATCTGATATGTTGATATCAAATAAAGATTACATCAATATCGGCGGTGACGGGGTAAGCGGTAAAATTGATAATCCTGTAGACCCAGCCTTTTTACAATTTTAAAATTAAGTTCATATAAGTCTCATTTTGATACGCTAAATTTCTAAAAATTCAAGTTTGCAGGACTTTAGACCGATATAGAAATATCTAGGGGGACCTGTGAATTTCAAATTATTATCTCGTAAAGTTATACTATTAGCCTCAGTATTATTACCTATTTCATCATGGGGTAATTCAGGTGCCGCATTTTTTGATAAAATGGTCGGAAGTTATCCTAAAATTGAAAACTGCCCAGAGTTAGATAATTTAGCTTCTAACGCTGTAGCAAAAAGTAATTATATCGATAGTATATCTGTTAATAATGCTTGTATCGGAAAACAAACTCAAAATGGACAGTTTATTTATGTAAATAAATGTTCAGGCACCGAAGTACAAAGTCTTGTTAGAGCAAAAATAGTTGAGGTTGAAAAAATCTGCAATAATAGAAATGCAGCTCAAGCTCAACAAAAGGCTGCTGCTGAAAAGCAGGCGGCACAAAAACAAGCTCAGTCACAAGCAAAAACACAAGCTATTGGACAGATGCTGCCAGTAGTGGCTCAGGTAGCAGGCAGCTTCAGTAATAAAAAATCTAATTCAGAAAAAAAAGATACAACAATACAAGGACCAATTAAAGAAGCCAGTGATGCAGCAGAGAAAGCAAAAGCCAATACTGTTAATGCCAAGAGTGGTAGTAGTAGTACAAAAGTAGATGTTGCGGGGAATAGCGCAACTTCTAGCAATAGTAACGTTAATTCTACTGCGCGTAATATTGACTCTATTCCTAATAGCAATGAAGCAGCACAAGCAACTGTTACAACAGCTGCTCTTCCTACCGTAGATAATTCTAGTATTAATTCTCTTCAAGATATAAATCCTCAGGTTGCAGATACTTTGAAAAGATTAGATGATAAGGCTTTAGCTATAGATAGTGAAAAAGCAGCAAATAGTTTAACAGGTAAGATTAAAGATAAAGCAAGAGATGTATTATCTATTGGTAAAAAAGAAGATGTCCCTGATGAAAAGACGAGTGCCGAAATTAAAAATGGAGATAGTCAAGCGGAAGCATTAAGAAAACAAGTGCAGGTAATAATTAGTCATGCGAATGCTCAAGCATCTCCTCAAGCACAAGCTTGTAATGTACTAGCGAATAAAATTGAAACCGCAGTAAATACAGTTTATTTGCCAGCCAGAAAAACTTGTACTAAAAGCTCTAGCTTAGCTGATAAATTTTGTTCATTAATTAGGAGTGATAAAGCGCAAGCTGTACAAGCACTGGTTACAATTGGTAGTACTGTACTAAGTAACATAAATTCGGCATCTGATTCATGTGAAACTACTTCTAATATAAGTAAAATAGCACAAGCAGGTATGACAGCAGCGCAGCTTTCTTGTACAGGTGTAAAATTGACTTGTGATGCATCATGTGCGTTATCTGTAAGACAGCAAAAGACAATAGTAACAGCTATAAAGTCATATGTAGATTGTGCAGGAAAGCAAATAGAAGTAGGAATTAACATGCAGTCAAATCAAGTTACTATGGCTCAAGGTATTGATTTACAAAGATCAGGGGAAGCAGCTCAGTCAGCAGGTGCAAACTTATATGAGCTTTTAGAAAAAGAAATGATTCCAGAAAGTGATGTTCCCAAAGCAAAAATAGCATGTAAAAACAACGAAGCGAACATGTTGGTCATGGCAACTCAAATCGCAGGTTTAGTTAGTGCCTACAAGGATGCTAAAAAATGTAAGGAGCAATTAGCTTCATCATCTTCGCAATCAGCTGTTAATGGTAGCACAGCTGTATCTACAGCACAGATGTGCAGTGATCCTGCGAATGCGTCTAATTATGTTTGTAAGTGTACGGCTGATCCAAATGCAGAGGGTTGTCTAAATAATATGGCAACTACTGGCTTAGCATCAGTGAGAACAAATAATAACGATGGTACGTCTGGTATGATTGGTGCGGATAATTCAGGTATAAAAGCACCTACAGGTTTAGGTAATGTCAACGGTGGCTTGAGTGATGAAGCTAAAAAAATATTAGGTATTAATTCAGGTGACTCAGCCAATAATAGCTTTGGATCAGCGGAAGCTGCTGGGGGCGGATCAGGTTCGAGTTCAAGTGGTGCAGATGCTGGTTCATCAAAATCAGGAAAAACAGCAGCAGTGGAAAAATCTAAAAAATCTATGTTAGATTTTAGCTTTGGAGATTTGTCTAGTGGTTTAAGTGGGTTGTTCGGTAAAGGAAAAAAATCAGGTTCTGATGGAAAAACTTACGAAGACCAACAAGAACAAATCAATGCAGTGAAACGCAAAATTGCTTCTGATCAAGCTCGCTCTGAAATATCCACAGCATCAGGCCGATCAAATTTTGATAAAGTTAGAAATAGATATCAATCTACAAATGCTAGTTTTTTAGGTCAGTAGAGAGTCGATTTAAAGGGGAAGCTATATGGTTAAGATAAAAAACAGAGTATTGGTAATGTTAGTATCTCTAATACATTTATGTTCTAGTGTTGCTTGGCCATCTGGTTCCACTAGTGCTAGCACAGGTTTACAATATGAGCAGTGCCAGCAAGTTAAAGTGGGTAATTTGAGTTACCCTGATCCAGCATGCGTAAAGAGAAATCAAGAAATATCAAAAGTTAAGTCTGATTTACAGTCTGGTCAATATCAGCAATATGAAAAAGATTTTGTTGATAAGGCTCCAGAAAAACCGGTTTATAAGACATGTGCACAATATGATTATCAGTGCACGAACGAAAATATTAAAATTCAACAGCAATACAACAGAGATGTTGCAGACTATAATGAAGCAAAAAATGGTCATGGTGGCGGCATTGATAAAGTAAACGCTGATAATATTAACGCAACAGAGGTTAATAGTTTAGCTAACCAGAAAGACACAAGTGCTGCTGGTACAATGAAAGAGACTGAAAATAAGAGCAAAAGAGGGCAACAAATTTTTACAGCTTTAGCAACTGGATTTGGAGCAGCAGGAGCTGCAAAAATGATTCAAGGTGCGGCTTGCTCCGCACAGTGCGCAGGATTCGGTGGGGGATGTTGCGCTATGACACCTGTTTTGATCGGTGCAGGTGTGGCTTTATACACTTTAATGAATAAGGCAAAAACGCAGTCTAATCACCTTGGTAATTTAGCAAGTCAAGCGTGTTTGGCAAACAGTCAATTGTCAAGCAATGGAAATGCAAGCAGTTGTCAGCAATCATCCACGACCGGACAGCAAACAGCGGTCTATGATAGTGGCACAGGCGCATGTACCCCTGCTGATTCAGATGCATGTAAGATTTTACCGAGTATTGGAACAGGTGGAGTCGTAACAAATAATAAAGATGGAACGAATGGAATGATAGGAACTGATCCGAAGAGTTTATACACATTACTTCCTGACGGATCAGTTAAGACTAAAAACGGAAAAATTTATAAGCCTTCAGATTTTGAAAATGAAAAATCGATGATGGCCGCAGGGTTCACAGCAGCTCAAGCGAAAGAACTTAATAATATGTTATATGGTAAAGACGGTATTGTGACTAAAGCTGATCTAAATGTTAAAGAGGCGCTTAAAGGATTAGATACACCATCGGGTGGAGGGTTTGACTTAAGTGGTGGAACTAACGTTGTTAATGTCGATGGTGGTCTAGATTCAGGAAAAACATATGGCGATAAATTAGGTGAAGCTAAAAAAGAAATAGAGCGTGCTCCGTCATCACAGGGTCTATCTAAAGAGTTTAATGGAGAATTGATTGGAGTTCCAGGTGATGACATATTTTTAATGATTAACCGTCGCTATAAACTCAAAAGTGAGCAGGACTCTTTTATAGTACCTGTGGTCAATAATAAGTAAAAATTGAACTTAAACACTAACATCGACATAATATAAGTATGTCGATGTTAAAAGTTTTAGGTATAATGAGTGGTACAAGTTTAGATGGAGTTGATTTTGTAAAAATCAAGATTCATAAGAAAGACTTAAAATGTGTGTATGTAGGAATGGAATCTTTTAAATTTCCAACCGATTTAAAAAAGCGCATTTTAAAAGCAGCACAAAATGAATTACTAACTTATGATCTCGCTTTACTCAATCATGATTTAGGCAGATTTTATGCTGATTGTTTTAAACTACTCCCACAGGCTTTAAAAAATATAGATTTAATAGGTTTACACGGACAAACAGTTTTTCATCAGGGGCGCAAAGCCACTTTACAAATTGGTGAGCCCAGCTATTTAGCACAAACTTCTAAGAAGAAAGTTATTTCAAATTTCAGAGCTGCTGATATAGCAGTTGGTGGTGAGGGCGCACCTCTTGCTCCATTTTTTCATCAAACTGTTTTTGGTCAAAAAAGAAAAACGATCAGTGTGCACAACTTAGGTGGCATTAGTAATTTAAGTCTTATTAAAAATGGTCAGCTTGCTATAGGTTTTGATACGGGCCCTGCTAATATGCTTATTGATGAAGAAGTTCGTAAATCAACACACGCGAAGCAAGTGTATGATAAAGATGGTAGACTCGCCGCTAAAGGTAAAGCGAATCAAAGCTTACTCGCTGATATGCTAAAAGATCCTTATTTAGCTCAGAAACCGCCTAAAAGTTGTGGTCGAGAACAATTTGGTAAAGTATTTTATGAAAAATTTAAATCAGCTTTAGAGAGTATGTCGTTAGAGGATCGTTTGGCTACACTAACGGAGTTTACTGTGCAATCTATAGCTAAAGCCTATATGCAATTTTGTAATCCAATGCCAAGTGAAATTATTTTTTGTGGTGGTGGGATAAAAAATAAATATCTCTTACAGCGTATTGATGAAGAGCTAGAAAGCATAAAAATATCTACGGTTGAGGATTACAATTGGCCTACTCAAAGTATAGAGGGGGCAGCTTTCGCATTGCTTGCGGCATGCTGTGATTGGAGAATTCCTGCAAATATTGTTAAAGCTACATCAGCGAGCAAAAAGGTTATATTAGGGCAGATCACACACATTTAAATTTAAGAGAATTAAAAAAACAAAACAAATTTCAAAAAAACTCATAAATTTTTTAAATAAATAAAATAAAAATCGTAATGAAGCTTCATTACGATTTTTATTATGAGACAAATAAACTGATGAGAAAGTTTATTGAAAGCTTAAAAATAATTTAGCTTTAGTAGATTTTTGCGCACCTGGTTTTAGTGTAGAATTCAATGAGCGTTGAGTGCACAGCAATTGATAATTAATATTTAATTTAAGTTTAACATCAGAAGGAGTTTCATCAAAAGCACCTTCAGTTAAACCAGATAATTTTGTTACCTGCTCAGCTTTAGAAACATTTTCCATATTCACATTCAGTTTAACTGCATCTGGATTTTTGATTTCGAAAACTAATCCTGGGTTTGCAGTTTTTAAAGTTTCAACATTTTTTAAAAGCTCTTTTTTTGAATAAACAACAGTTTTTTCAAAAGTTTGTCCTAAAGTGATCGCTTCGATTTCTGCTGTTTTAACATCGATTGCCAGAGCTAATTCATCGACTGATCCTTCGGCTGAGAAATCTTCTTTCGCTAATGCAATAGCTTCATCTTTTTGAGATTTTAATTGGTTAAGCTGATGAGTTAAAGCACTCACTGTTTTACAGATGTTTTTGATCGGCTCGTTAGCTAAAGAAATTGTATTTATTTCTTGAGAAGGCGGTAACACAAGATATTTGCCTTCCGCGGATTTAACAAGAGCCGAAGTCGTTTTGTTTTCAACTTGCTCTGCATTTTGTTTTTCAAGGTTTTGCCCCAGATTGTTTCCAGATGCCTTGTTGTCAGAATTATTGTCTGAACAGGCAACTGTTGTTGCGGCTAAAAGACCTAAGACGATATGTTTTATATTTGTTTTCATATTTCCCCCGAAATATATTTTTCATTTGCCGGGAGAGATAAACCAGGTTTTTTAAATTTTAAACGATATTTTTAACTCTTTGTAAAAGTTCTCTAAGAGTTACAATTTTTGCCTGCATAGATTTGTATAGACTAAGTTTATTGAAATTACGCAGAGCATTTTAGAAATGTAATTCTAAGACAAATCAACGATATCTGATTTAGGTAACTGACTGAGTTTAGAAAAATGCTGCATATAAATTGGATCGATGTCTTTTTTTAAAGAAATACTTTTTTTAGCTTGCTCGTAATCAGCGAGATTCCCAACTTCATACCAATCCATTTTAACAGAATATATTTTTACAAGCTTCTCATTTAAAAGATAATTTAAAACATCATAAAAAATATTTTGCTCTTTATTTTCTTCAATATACTTAAGAACCTCAGGAGAAAGAATTTGTAATCCAGTAAAGTGCCATCCTTTTACTGATTTTTGAGGTTTTTCTTTGCCAATACCTATAACTCGATTGTTCTCGTCTACCCAAATACCACCAAATTTATGTCCTACTTCTGCATTTTCAGTTACTACTAAAGTTGCAAAAGCCTGTGTATTTAAATGCTGTTTAAGAGCGTGATTTAAAAAGTTGGTTTCAGATGTAAAAAAAATTTCGTCTGCATTACATGAAATAAAAGGGTACTGTGTTTCAGTGGTATCTAGCAATGACTGGGCCTGTCTTAAACCACCACCGCTGCCTTTGATAAAATCCTTTTCATCAGAAAAAAGAAAGTTCTTATTGATTTTTTCATAGCAAGCTCTGATTTTGAGAGGCAAATGAAATGTGTTAATAATAAATTTATTGATATTGATGCTTTCAAAATAAGGTAAGGCGTAGTAACCCATGGGTATTCCAAAAAGTGGAATAACAGGTTTAGGATTTTCCAAAGTCGCAGGACGTAGGCGAGTTCCTAAACCAGCAGCAAATAAAATAACATTTACTTTAGAGTTGTTCATAATTTTTATTAAATGCACCTGCATCAATGAGTATATCAAGTAAGAGCTTATATTCAGGAAATAGACTTAAAGACCTTAAAACACGTTTTAAAGTGGGAGTTAAGTACTTCAAATAACGTTTATCACCTCTGGCATTGTAGAAGCTCGCAAAACTACCACAGGCCTTAAAACATCTTTGTATGCTTTGCAGCTCATAAATATGATTGAAGTTATCGCGCGATATATGGCGGTCTTGTAAAAATGTTGTTTGATCAAAATAGTAATTTAGCATTTTTTCAGCATAATCATCGCTGATATCTACATACGAGTCTTTAAGTAAACTAACAAGATCATACTGTATTGGCCCTAAGCGAGCATCTTGAAAATCAATAACATACACTTGATCTCTTTTAATCATTAAGTTTCTAGAGTGGTAATCGCGATGGCATATAACTTTAGGTTCTTGATGCAACTTTTCGGAGATATCAGTAAATATT
>JBKBTW010000078.1:0-11745 GCA_046291245.1 Pseudobdellovibrio sp.
TAATTCTAGGAAGGGATTAAAAATTGGCTGAAGATCAGGACGAAAAAACAGAACAGGCCACCGACACGCGGAGAGAAGATTTTAGAAAACGCGGTCAGGTTGCAGTAACAAGAGAATTAGGAACGGCTTTGGTGTTTTTGACATCTGCAGGTTTACTCTACTCTTTGTCCCGCTATTTTTTTCGTACGTTGAGCGAAGTGTTTCATGTAAGCTTCGGATTATCCATGGTCAAGATGGTTCGCTCTGGTGATTTTGGTGATTTATTTTTATATATTTTTGAAAAGGTAGCATTCTTATTAGGTCCTGTTTTGTTGGTGATGTTAGTGATAGGTATAGCCTCACAATTGTTGCAGACAGGGTTTTTACAAGTCGAAGATGCTTTAAGTCCCAATTTAGCGAGGCTCAACCCGCTATCTAGTTTAGGCCGTATTTTTTCAATGAAAGGTTTTGCTGATTTAATTAAATCTTTAGTTAAAATGCTAGCCGTACTAGTAACGATTTATTTTTTATTAAAATCAGAAATCCGTCAGATTCCCTATTTATCAGGTTACAGTATAAACGAGCTTTTCTCTTATATGGGATCAGTCGTTTTTAAGCTGCTGATGGGAACAGGAATTTTCATGCTCACAATAGCTGTTTTTGATTACTTTTTTCAGAAATGGCAACTCGAGCGCGAAATGATGATGACTAAACAAGAAATAAAAGAAGAGCACAAATCTCGAGAGGGTGATCCTTTAATTAAAGCTCGTATCAGGAAAATTCAGCGTGAAGTTTCGCAAAGAAAGATGCTTCAAGCCATCCCTAAAGCCGATGTTGTCATCACTAATCCTACGCATATTGCTGTTGTGCTTAAATACTCAGATAAACTTCCTGCTCCACAGCTTGTTGCTAAAGGGGCAGATTTTATGGCTGAAAAAATTAAACAAATTGCTAAAGAAAACAATATTCCTGTTTTAGAAAATAAACCGTTGGCGCGAACAATTTTTAAAACCATGAAAATTGGCCAAGTAATTCCACGGGATTTATTTGTCGCTGTAGCGGAAGTCCTTTCTTACGTTTATAGGCTTAAACGTAAACGCAAGAAGCGATCAAACAACACGAACTCTTCACATCAAATTAATATTTAAGGGTAAATGCAAATGGAACAGTTATTTCAATTTATTAAAAGATTTGAAAAGTACACTAAGAATACTGATCTATTCATAGCTATTAGCATACTAGCTATTCTGGCCGTGATGATTATTCCATTGCCGGCAATCATGTTAGATTTAGGTTTGACAATATCATTAGCACTAAGTGTATTAATTTTACTAACAGCAATTTATACAACTAAAGTTTTAGATTTCACATCATTTCCATCATTACTCTTGATGACGACTCTATTTAGGTTAGCACTCAATGTGGCGACAACAAGATTGATTTTATCACATGGTCACGAAGGCGAGAGCGCAGCAGGTGCTGTTATTCATGCGTTTGCAAGCGTGGTCGTTGGTGGAAATTACGTTATTGGTTTTATTGTTTTCGTTATTTTAGTGGTGATTAACTTTATAGTTATCACTAAAGGTTCCGGTCGTGTGGCTGAGGTTGCAGCGCGTTTTACATTGGACGCTATGCCAGGTAAGCAAATGGCTATTGATGCCGAGTTAAATGCAGGTGTTATTAATGAGGCCGATGCTAAACGTCGCCGTAAAGAAATCGAGATGGAAGCCGATTTTTATGGAGCTATGGATGGTGCCAGTAAATTTGTACGCGGTGACGCTATAGCAGGGATCATTATTACAGCTGTTAATATTATTGGTGGCTTACTTATAGGGGTTTTGCAGAAAGATTTGGATTTATCTACAGCTGCAAAATATTACACAATGTTATCAATAGGGGATGGTTTGCTTGCACAGATTCCGGCCCTCATCATTTCAACTGCTGCTGGTACAATAGTTACTCGTAGTGGTAGCGGTGAAAATATGGGAGCTGAGGTTACGGGGCAATTACTTTCAAACCCTAAACCTATATATGTGTCAGGTGGAGTTTTAGCCGTGCTAGCTTTGATTCCTGGATTACCGACAATCCCATTTATCGGGATGGGTGGAGCTTTAGCTGGTTTTGCATGGATTTTAAGTAAATACAAAATTGAAAAAACACATGAAGAGCAAAAAAGAATTGAGCAAGAAGCGAATGCTCCCAAAAAAGAAACTATTGATTCAGTTCAACCTGTTGACATGTTAGAGCTGGAAGTTGGGTATGGACTTATTAAAGTTGTAGACTCATCAAAATCAGGAGATTTATTAGACCGTATAACTTCGATCAGAAAACAATTTGCTTTGGATTTAGGGATTTTAGTTCCGAGTATACATATAAGAGATAATTTATCATTAGCTCCAGGTGAATATAGGTTTATGGTTAAAGGTAATAAAGTTGGTGGTGGTGTATTAAAGCCTGATATGGTTATGGCTATGGACCCAGGCAATACGACTGAAAAAGTTGATGGTATTCCTACGAAAGAGCCCGCTTTTGGATTAGATGCTTTATGGATCAGTCAAGTTAACAGGGAAAAAGCTGAAATGGCTGGTTATACAGTCGTTGATTTGCCAACAGTTATTGCGACGCACTTAACAGAAATGATTCGTACTCATGCACATGAGTTATTAGGACGACAAGAAGCATCGCAGCTTATTGAAAACTTTAAAAAGACACACCCTAAAGTTGTGGAAGATCTTATCCCGGATACATTGTCATTAGGTGGAGTTGTAAAGGTTATGCAAAATTTATTAAAAGAACAAGTTTCTGTGCGTGATCTTTTAACTATATTTGAAACTTTAGCAGATGAAGCAGGACGTACAAAAGATTTGGATGTTTTAACGGAGGCTGTTAGAAAGAATCTTGCTCGATCTATTACATCTAAATATTTAAGTGAAGACGGTTCTATGTCTGTTATGACATTAGATCCGCGTTTAGAAGAGATGGTCTCTAATTCATTACTACAAACAGAGCAAGGTATTCAGTTAGTGATGGACCCTCAATCTGCATCGAAGATGATATCAAATATTGCTCAACAAATTGAATCGCATCCCGAGATTGCTGGTCAACCTATACTGTTGACGAGCCCAACAGTTCGAAGACATTTGTTTAAATTAGTGTCCCGTTTTATCCCGCAATTGATTGTCCTCTCGCACAGCGAAGTTTCATCGGATGCGCAAGTTCAATCAGTGGCCTCGGTTGCAGCAGCTTAATATTGAAGTCGTAATAAAAGGATTAAAGAAAATATGCAGATAAAAAAATTTGAAGCCAGATCAATGAAGGAAGCTCTAGAGATGATAAAAACTCAGCTAGGACCTGATGCTGTTATTTTGTCAGCTAAAGAAGTAAGTAAAGGTTTTGGCTTGGGCGGAGAAAAGAGCATTGAGATAACAGCAGCTTATTCTGAAAAAGTGCTTCAACAAAAAAAATATGTAGAGTCTCGTATGCCAGATCATATGCGAGATCAATTTACAAAAACACCTGCTAAAAATCAGAAAGAAATTATTCAAAAATCAATTGAAAGCCGTTTGATTCAAATGCAGAGAGAAACAATGGCGCAAAAACCTATTTTCCCTGAAAAAATGACTCAAAGAAAGTACGTGGATATTGACAGGGAAGAGCAGGCGACGCAGCCCATTTCCAACACTTTACGGATGGCTCAAGATAAATATCAAAATGATTTAAGTTTAACCCAAGAAGCACAAAAAAACTTTAGCAGCATGGAAGTTAATCAACTTAAAGGTGAGATTGAGCAACTAAAAACACTGATTACGCAGTTCAAACAAATACCGCAAAACTTTGTGCAAGCTCATCCCGGTGCTGAATTAGGTGTGAATTATCACATGAGCTCTAGCTACTCAATGCTGGTCAATAAAGGCCTAATGCCTGAGATAGCTGCGGAAATACTGGTGCAAGCGCAAAATCAAATCACTCTTGACAAACAAAAAAATAAATCTGTCGTTGATGCTTATATGGCCCGATACATTTTAAAATCAATTTCTTTAAGTTCTGAAGATTTTGAACAATTTCACTTGTTTTTAGGACCGTCGGGGGCTGGAAAAACGACGACCATGATTAAGTATGCTAGTGACTTAGTTTTAAATCATAAAAAGCGCGTAGCATTGATATCGACTGACACCATCAAGATAGGTGCAGACGAGCAGATGAAGATATACTCACAGATTTTAAATCTACCTTTTATTGCAATAAGATCCGAACAAGACTGGTACAAGATTTTACCTTATTTAAATCAAGTTGATCATGTTTTAGTGGATTTTGCGAGTTTGAATTTAAAATCAAATGAGGAGATCTCTTATCTTAAGAAAATGATGCCACCAGTGGCGGAGAATATTAAGTCACATTTGGTTTTATCGGCAACTGCAAAAGATATTGATTTATTAGAAACATACAAACGTTATAAAGTGTTAAATGTAGCTGATGCTATTTTTACCTCTTTAGATGAGGCCTCTGTTTACGGAAATATCTACAACTTTAATCAAAAAACTCATCTACCTCTTTTTGCATTTGGAATTGGTTCAAGAACTCCAGAGGACTTTGAAAGAGCTACAGCAGAACGCGTACTAGATTTAATTTTGGATATTACAAAAACGCAAACAGAGTATCAGGTGCAGGAAGTATAAAATGAAAATTATATCAATAAGCTCAGGAAAAGGTGGCGTCGGAAAAACAACATTAGCTTGTCATTTAGCTTTAGCTCTGAGTGCTCATAATAAGAGAGTGCTTATCGTAGATGGAGATTTAGGATTAGCTAACGTGGATATTCATTTCGGCGTAAGGCCAAGAAACCATCTAGGAGATATCTTAGAGGGTAAATCTGTAAAAGAATGTATTACTCCCGTTTTGAAAAATATTGATTTGATGGCGGGTGCTAGTGGAATCAGTGAGTTAACGGCTTTAAACTCATTTCAAAGACGTGAGTTAATTAAGCAAGTTCAAGATCTTCAATTTTCTTACGATTACGCTATCATAGATACAGCATCAGGTATCCATGAACATGTTTTACATTTAAATGCTGTGGCTGATGATTGTGTAGTTGTGTTATCACAAGACCCAACAAGCTTTGCAGATGCCTATGCGTTAATTAAAGTGCTTCATCAAAAATACAAGATGCAAAACTTTAAAGTCGCATGTAACCAAATCAGAAATCAAAGTGGAGAGCAACTCTTTATTAAATTTTCTGAAGTAGTAGAAAAATTTTTGCCAGTAGGTTTAAGTTTTTTAGGTTCTATCCCTTATGACGAAATGGTGCAGATTATACAACAGCAGCAGCGTCTAATTATGAGACAAAGTTTGAACACGCAGGCTGGTGAAGTCATAAAATCTATAGCTATTGATTTAATTACAGATTCTCAAAGTGATGCATATGCAGAGCATGTAGGACAAAAGACTAGTGGGTTTGAAGCTATATTTCGCCCAGCCACAGGTCATGCTTAATATTAAATTTTAAGATTGGACTTTCTGAAACGTATAATGATTCGGTAGAATATTTGTAACGAGGGATAAAAATGTCTAAAGCTAGTTTATTGAAAAAATACTCGAAAGATGAGCCTAAAAAAGTAATTAAGCGTGAACAAAAAGAAGAGCTTATCAAAGAGTATGCGCCACTTATCAGATTTGTAGCTCAAAAGATTGCTGTAAGACTTCCTCCTAATATAGATATTGATGATTTGATATCAGCAGGTGCTATTGGTTTGATGGATGCTATTGATAAATGGGACCCAACGCGTGATAATAAATTTAAAACTTACGCAGAGTTTCGTATCCGAGGAGCTATATTAGACGAACTTAGATCGCAAGACTGGATTCCTCGTTCTGTCCGGGACAAATCAAAAGCTTTAGAGAGAACTATATCTGCCTTAGAGTCGGAATTAGGTAGAGCTCCGTCTGATGAGGAAATATCAGCAAGATTAAATATGCCGATTGAAGAGTTTCATGAGTTGATTAATCAAGTAAGGCCCGTGAGTTTGTTGTCCATCGATGATCAGCCGTCTTTTAGTGATTCAGATAAAAAATCTATAGTTAATTTGCTTGAGGGTGCAAAGTCAGCAAGTCCTTTTAATCAATTAAATGTTAAAATTGTTAAAGATGTTGTAGCTAAAGCCATAGAAAACCTTCCTGAAAGACAAAGACTCGTGTTGTCCTTATATTATTTCGAAGATTTAAATTTAAAAGAAATCGGGCAAGTATTGAGAGTAACTGAATCAAGAGTCTCTCAATTGCATGCTCAAGCCGTACTGAGATTAAAAGCTAAGTTAGTAGCGTCTATTGAGGCAGGAGAATTGGAAGCCATTTAAGGTATGCCTTAAATTGTTACCTGTCTATTTTCTTAACTTTATAGAGAGCTTATAAATTATAGCCTTTAAAAACTACGGCATAAGGCTTGCTTGTGCTAACTTCATATGAAGTTGTACGTTATTCTTTCCACTCTTATTTTTGGTGTCCTGAGCTACGCTCAACTCCCTTATCCGCTTATTACGGTAGAACATTTAAAAATATCTCGAGATAACAGAATACAGTTAGAAAAAAGTGTAGCTGTCGAATCTCCATCAATGATTGTGGTTACGGATGCGAAGTCTGCAAAGACATCTATATTTGTAAATGGTTTACCAGAAAGAAATACTTTGAGCGGCTATGTTTTGGTGGATGTTATTGAGGCTCGCTATGATTTGGACGCAGGCCACTCTATAGAAAATTTTGATAAAATGAGTGTGTATAAAATTGATTCTCATAGAATGAAGCACGACATACCCTTGACGGATTTTGAAAATAATACGAGTTATTCAATATTTTGGAAAAATCTTTTAGCTAAAGAAAGTGAAAATATTTATTTTTATGCAGATAAGACATCCTTAACTCAGCGTGAGAGCGTTCAGTGTACATCTCATGCCTGCATTAGTTTAAATTTTTATAAAGGAAAAAAGCTGTACCATGAAATAAAACAAAACTTTAGCACGCGCTCTGATGGGAGTGACGTTTTAGTGTTACTTTTAAATGGAGCTAATAGCGTTATTCCTAAAAGTGTTCAAATGGATAATTTTATTGTCCAGACAGATTCTTATTGGGAGCGCTGGTCGGAATTGTCACGTATATTTCCAAAAATTTTACAGTCAAGCGCAATTTCATTAGAAAAAGTAAAGTTAGATAAACTAGCTACTGATTTTGACAAAGAAGATATCCTGATAGACTCTCGTAAACCAGTAGCTGGAAATGGTGATACCGCCTCAAGTATTTATTTAATTCAGAATTTAATACGCCGAGGATTTAAAGGGAGAATAGACATTTTAGCAGATGATAAGAGTGAAAAAATATTAAAGGCCTTATCTCGAAACTTACCAGCATTTCATAATCATGTGCAAATTATTAAGGAGCAGCAGTTGACATCAAAAGTGTACTCTTTGATTATCCGTTCCGGACTTCCATCGGGGCGTATATTAGTAGATTCACTCAATAATGTAGATGAAACTCATGCCCAAATGCAAAAAATCAACTTTAATAAAGACACGATTTTTATGTCGAGTACGATATATGGCAACACTCAAAATACTGCCTCTGTACAACCCTTATCATTAATTGGCAAAAGTAAGGATTTTTATCTTTTTGAGGCGCCAGGATTTAGCATATCAAGATCTGAAAACTCTTTAATTAAAATGACCAGTGATCATATGAATTTAAACTTTAATGAGGCTGGGATTTTTAGAGACCCGTTTTCTTTGTCTATTCGTAATTGGTCTATCGAAACAGCAGAAAAATTTTTAAAAAAGCAAAGCAAATTAATTAATGAGGATTTGTATCAACTTTTTAACAAAGTCAGTCTTCTAAGAAAAGAGAATAAGTTGAAATACACGCTGTCTTATGGGTTTTCAATTCCTCAAGTTAAAAATCAAGCAAAAGATTACTTCAAAAGCTTATTAAACTCTCCAACACGTACAGTTGTGATCACACCATCATTATTTAGTGAGCAATTATATGAAAGCTTTTCAGAGATAGAAAAGAAAAAGATTAAAGTCTTAACCCTAAAAGAGTTTGCGAGCTCCCAGTATCAGATACCCTCTCAGCACTTGGTCATAATTCAAATTCCGAATGTTCCACACCCTCTATTTTCAACTTTACTACTGGCAAGTCATCGTAATCGGGTTGTTCCTTTGGGCGCGGGTGATGGTTTTTTCACGACGGCTTTAAGTTTAGGAGTTCCTTTTGCTCCAACTGTTGTGGACTGGAATATTAGAAATATTCGTGCATTAGCTAGATTGTTGCATTTAGAGGGTGTAAATCAAGGGATGAGTATTTCATATCTGAACGTTCTTAGAAAAATATATTCAGCAATCCCAGCTGATCCAGTCGATTTATCTCATGCACAACAATTATTAAAATATGAGAACTTATTCAGGAAAGTTATTACATCTGTGCCGGATTTAACTTTAAGTTTAGATTATGCAGTTAATTTTGTTCGTACATCTAGAGAACAAAGCTTGAATAAATCTACACAACAGCTAAAAAATATTAATTTGCGACCAGTGAATGAGAATACAGTGATTTACACGAAACAGGATACGTTGTTATGCAAAAATCTTTTTTAAATTTAAAAATTATACTGTTTGTTTTGTATTCACTAAACTTTACGCAAGTTTATGCAAATCAGTGCAGAAATTTATTTGATGATAGCCAATTAAGTGCTGTTGATCTTCAACTTTATGATTATGTTCAAAACTATGCAAATTTTATTGAGCCAATTCAAGATGCTATCAATCTGGGCTTAGCAAGATATCAAAACCAAAAGGCTAAAGGCTATTGTTATAAAGCAGTCAAAGATTTACTTTTAGACAGTGGGTTAGTGAGAAAAGAAATTGATGGAACTTTTGCTTCATCAGCTCATACAAAAAACTTTTTAGTTAACAGAGGGTTTATTAATTTATTGGAAAGAGCTCCATTTAAAAATTTAATTAAAGGAGCTTTGGATGAAAATATCCCAGTCGGAGCATTATTGGTGTATGCAGGAACAAATGGTGTTGATGGTGGGTTAAGACCACTTGGACAAGGTGTAGGACATATTGAAATTAAATGTGGTCCTAATTGTTATCTATTCGACACAGTGGCAGATTATCCAGGAGGTAATAATCAATTTAAAACCCCTCAGCAGTTCAAAGCCGGCGACGGCGTCACAGAACGCGAATTAATAGGTGTTTATATATTGGATTACTTTTCTTTGTTTTAAAAATAAAACAGAAGTGCTTATTCAGATTTGTAAAGCTATTCCGGATGGATCTTCATGAGGTCTTGAAGGGTTGTTTTTATTTTATTAATGAGTCTGGCTTCATTTTGACGAACGGCCTCTCGTGTAATTTTATATTTTTCACCAATTTCTTGAAGGGTTAAAGGCTCATCACTTAAAACGCGTTCTTCTAAAATAATTTTTTCTTTTTCTGTTAACTGCGATTGTACTTTTTCAATAGCATCTTTTAAATATTTGAGTTGTTCGGCTAGCGCGAGTTGCTCATCCAAAGGTAAGCTGCCATCATCTTTTTTCAAAATATTTGATAAACTTAGCCCTGGGCTTTCATCATCATTAGATTTATCAAGGCTTACATCGCGGTCAGATAAACGCTTGGCCATTTCAGCAACTTCATCTTCTGGGATCCCGAGCTTTTCGGACAAATGATGGATATTTTCGGAGGTCGACATTTTTTCTAGCTCTTGTTTTTGCTTTTGTAACTGATAAAAAAGCTTACGTTGATTAGCTGTTGTGCCGATTCTCACCATAGAAAATTGGCGCATTAAATACTCTTGTATGTATCCACGTATCCACCAAACAGCATAGGTAATAAGTCTTGCGCCTTTATCAGGATTGAATTCCTTTACGGCGTGCATGAGACCAACGTTGCCTTCTTGAATAAGATCTATCATTTTTGAAGAAAATCTTGCGTATTCTGCCGCTATTTTTACAACGAATCTTAAATTAGCGCGAACGAGAGCTTGCGCAGCTTCTGGATCTTTAGTTTCTTGATAACGTTTAGCTAATTTCAACTCTTCTTCTTTGGTTAAAACGGGATATTTACGAATTTCGCTTAAGTAAGTTGTTAACGGGTCAGAAGATCTAACAGTTTTATCAGGAGCTAGAGCAGGAACGAGAGAGTTAGTGTCTTCTGAGTCGAGAACTGTTGGGTCATCGTTATTAACATAGGTTTCGTCAGAGTAATGAATCGGTTCATTTAAGTTGTCTTGAGTATCGCCTTCTTGAAAGTCATGTGAGTCGTCAACAATTTCTGCTCTGACTTTTTTGACCTCAGCGTCTTCAGTAGATTGAGAAACTTGAGTTTTTACACTACTTTTTTTTGTCTTTACTTGAACAGAAGACGTTGATTTTTTTTTCTCTTTTACAGTTGAAGACTTAACCTTAGGACTTACGTCCTTAGATTTAGTTTGAGCTGCTTTTGTTTTTTGAGTGGAATCTACTTTTTTAGTTTTTTTAATTGTTGCTGTTTTTTTTTTTGCCATGGGATTTTTAAGATAAAACTTTCTTAAAAGCTTTTTCAATTTCTTCTTTAATTTTTCCCTTAAATAGAGCCAAAGTAAAAGGGATGTCTACTTCAATAGCTACTGAGCAGTTATCATTTTGAGGTTTGACCTGTAAATTAGCTTTAAATTGAGAGCCATTGAGCTGACATGACTTGCTAGCCGCATCAAACGAAGTGATAAGCTTCGGATCAAGTTTTTTAAAATTATTCTCAGAGTTTAAAAATGCCTGTATTTTAGAAAATGCTGTATCTGCATTAATTGGAGCTGGTAAATCAAAATTAAGTTTTGGCATATACACATCCTAAGTAAATCGAGTTAAGTAAACTCATAAGTAAAAATTATGGTCTTTATTACAAGATGAGTTTTGACTCTGGTTTGTCGACTATGCGATTCTATTCTAACACAGAAAATAGGACAGGAAAATGAAATTTGTAAAAGATCTTAAAAGGACAGACTATTGTGGTCATTTAAACAGCAAGAACGTGGGACAAAAAGTTGTATTGATGGGTTGGGTCAACACGCGTAGAGATCATGGAAGTCTTGTTTTTATAGATTTACGTGACCGTGAAGGTCTTATTCAGGTCGTTCTTGATCCGAATAAAGCAGACACAGCATCAGCTAAAGAGTTTCGTGGCGAATATGTGGTGGCTATAGAAGGTATTGTTCGTTCACGACCAGATGGAATGAAAAATGCAAAAATTCAAACAGGTGAGATTGAGGTTGAAGCCACTCGATGTGAGGTGTTAAACCAGGCCGTTACTCCACCATTTCAAGTGGATGATCAGAATGTAAATGAAGTTTTACGTTTAAAGCACAGATATTTAGATTTACGTTCTCCACGTTTGCAACACAATTTAATTACACGTCATAAGGTTGCAAGACTTGTGCGCGAGTTTTTATCTTCTCATAATTTTATCGAAGTCGAAACTCCCATTTTATTTAAATCTACACCAGAAGGTGCACGTGACTACTTAGTTCCATCTCGTGTTAATCCTGGAAACTTTTATGCGTTACCGCAATCACCGCAGCTTTTGAAGCAATTGTTGATGGTAGCTGGTTACGATCGTTATTTTCAAATAGCACGTTGTTTCCGTGATGAGGATTTACGTGCAGACCGTCAGCCTGAGTTTTCGCAAATCGATATGGAAATGTCATTCGTAGATGTTGAGGATGTTTTAGATTTAAATGAAAAAATGC
>JBKBTW010000079.1:0-11606 GCA_046291245.1 Pseudobdellovibrio sp.
ACAGCTACAATTTTAGTTTTCTCCGTGATGAGTTTATCTATATCACTTTCGTCTAAAGAGCCATCAGACAATACTTTGATGTATTTCAACTTTGCGTTTTTTTTCAAAGCTAGATTTTGCCAAGGCACGAGATTCGCGTGATGCTCTAGCTCGGTAATAATAATTTCGTCACCTTCTTTTATGAAGGTATCGCCATAGCTACTGGCTACTAAATTTATGCTTTCTGTCGTTCCTTTTGTAAAAACAATTTCATCCACAGAATCCGCATTAATAAACGCTCTTATATTATCGCGTGATTTTTCAAAAGACTTCGTCGCTTGGTCACTTAAATAGTGAGCTCCACGATGCACATTAGAGGCCTCTTCTGCATAAAATTTTTCTATACGCTTAACAACTCTTTGTGGTTTCAATGTTGTAGCCGCAGAATCCAAATAAACCAAAGGATGATCATTGATTTTTAACTCTAAAGATTTGAATTGTTCGCGAACACTTTTAATATCTAGCATGACTTAAATAGTCCTTAAAATATTTCATTTAATTTTTGATCCAAAATCTGAAATACAAAATTTTCGATCGATTCATTTTCTAATTTATAAACCAGCTCTTTGGCATAACCATGGGATAGCATTTGCACTGCTTGCTTTTCTGAAATACCACGGCTTAAAAAATAGAAAATTTCTTCTTGGTTAAGTCTTCCAACAGTAGAGCCATGCCCCGCTTTAACGTCATCAGCATAAATTTCTAATTGCGGCACGCTGTCAGCTTGCGTATTTTTCGATAGCAATAAATTATTATTGAGCTGCTCAGAATTAGCTTTTTGCGCGTCTTGCTCAATGCGCACACGGCCTCTAAACACAGAATGAGATTTATCAGCTAATATAGATTTGTAATGCTGTACTGATTGGTTATGGCCCAATTTATGATTGATGAAAGTGTAATTATCACAATGTTGCTCTTGAGCTAATAACGATAAACCATAAACACCAGATGAAGCTCCCTCACCTTCAAAGCGATTTTCTAAATAATGACGAGACAACTTAGAACCCACAGCTACGTTCAAACTCACGATTTGACTATACTTGTGAGCAATAAGTGTCACTCGCCCGAAATAAAAATCAGACAAATGACTGTTTTCTAGATTCACAATTTTTAAATGGGCTGAATCCCCGACATTAACGGTGAGTTCTGCATTAAACAAATGAGAAGCTTTTTTAACGCTATTTAACCCTAGATAATGGTTAATCAGCTTAAGTTCACACTGTGGAGCTATGTTAATATGAATCACAGGTTGTACTAATGTTGAAACCGCTCCAGAAATGACGTGCACAATCTGTAACGGTTTATCCAATTGATTGGATTTATCGACATGAATCACCAATTTCGTAGAATTAAATCCGCGGGATAAATGAGCCAATTTATGCTCTGTATGCTTTTCTGAAACTTTATAATCGCCTTCTTCTAATTCTTTTAACTCATACTGAATGTCTGAATCTGATAAAGTGTTATTGATTACACCATTAACAAAAACTAAATTATAGAAGTCTGAAGACAATTGTTTTGAAACGTACACCATTTCATCATGAGTCAAAAAAACTTCACCTTCTGGCAATGACCAAGAGATGTTTTTCACTTCACTTAAAGATGTGAATTTCCAAGCTTCGTCTTTTTTAGATGGCAAACCTTCACTCATAAACTTTGTAAAAGATTGTTCACGAAGATCGGCTGCTTTAAGACTCTCTAGAGGATGTTTTAATTTGTGTTGATTATAACTATTTTGATCTAACATCTCACACCAACCAGTCGTAACCTTTTTTCTCCAGCTCTAAAGCTAGAGAAGCATCACCTGTCTGAATAATTTTGCCACCAGCTAATACGTGAACATAATCAGGCTTAATGTAATCTAATAACCGCTGGTAGTGAGTCACAAGAACAATGGCATTATCTTTTGATTTAAGTTTATTCACACCTTCAGCAACAATTCTTAAGGCATCAATATCTAATCCAGAATCTGTTTCATCCAACAAAGCCAATCGCGGAGATAAAACGGCCATCTGTAAAATTTCATTACGCTTTTTCTCGCCTCCTGAAAAACCCACATTAACTGGTCTTTCAAGATACTCAGGCTTCATACTCACCAGCTTCATTTTCTGGTGTAAAAATTCACGAAATTCACCTTCAGATAAAGGCTCAGAGCCTTGATGCTGCAATACGGAATTAAACGCCGTGTGCAAGAATGTAAAATTAGAAACTCCTGGAACCTCCACAGGATATTGAAATGCTAAAAATATTCCTTCTTTAGCTCTCACATCAGGGCTTAATTCCAATAAATTCTGCATCTGGAAATTAACTTCGTATTTAACTTCGCCACCTGTCACTTCATAAGCGGGATGACCTGCTAAAACTTTTGAAAATGTACTTTTACCTGAACCGTTAGGCCCCATGATCGCATGCACTTCACCTGGTTTAACTGTTAAATTCAAACCTTTTAGAATTTCTTTTTCTTCTACTCTTGCATTTAAATTTCTGATCTCTAGCACTTTAATCCTCGTTATTTATATTTAAAATTATTAACCAACACTGTTTTCTAACTTCATCTCTATGAGTTTTACGGCCTCTACAGAAAACTCTAACGGAAGCTCTTTAAAAACCTCTTTACAAAAACCATTCACCAACATTGAGATTGATTTTTCAGAATCAAGACCTCTTGATTGAAGATAAAAAATTTGATCTTCAGAGATACGAGATGTCGTGGCCTCATGCTCTAAAATTGCTGAATTGTTTTTAACTTCTATATAGGGAAACGTGTGTGCGCTACTTCGATCACCCACCAGCATAGAATCACATTGAGAGTAATTTCTTGCATTTTCCGCAGAAGGCATAATTTTAACTTGCCCGCGGTAAGCATTTGATGAATGTCCGGCAGAAATACCTTTAGATATAATTGTGCTCTTTGTGTTTTTACCAATGTGGATCATTTTCGTTCCCGTATCGGCTTGCATATAATCATGAGTTAAGGCCACACTGTAAAAAGCGCCTTCAGAATTATCACCTTGCAAAATAACCGATGGGTATTTCCATGTAATTGCAGATCCTGATTCGACTTGAGTCCAAGAAATTTTTGAGTTTACACCCTTACAAATACCACGTTTCGTTACGAAATTATAAATTCCGCCTTTACCCTCTTTGTCTCCTGTATACCAGTTTTGTACTGTTGAATATTTTATTTCAGCATTATCTAGCGCCACTAGTTCGACAATAGCCGAGTGCAACTGGTTTTCATCACGTTGAGGTGCCGTACAGCCCTCTAGGTAATTCACGAAAGATCCTTCATCAGCTACGATCAGTGTTCTTTCAAACTGCCCCGTTTCTTTCGCATTAATTCTAAAATAAGTTGATAAATCTATCGGACAACGCACTCCTTTAGGAATGTAAACAAATGACCCATCAGAAAAGACCGCCGCATTTAAAGCAGCGTAATAATTGTCCGAGTAAGGCACCACCGTACCAAAATATTTTTTAACTAATTCCGGATACTTGTGTATAGCTTCTGATATTGAACAAAAGACAACACCTAACTTCTCTAATTCTTCATTTTGAGTGGTTGCAATACTGACAGAGTCAAACACGACATCCACAGCAACTCCCGATATTCTTTTTTGTTCCTGCAAAGGAATACCTAAACGCTCGAACGTTTTAATTAATTCAGGATCAAGTTCATCCATAGATTTTTTTGGATCAGCCATTTTTTTAGGGGCTGCATAGTAAGTTAAATCTTGAAAATCTATAGCTGGGTAATCCAATTGCGCCCATTTATTTGGTCCTTGTGAGGGCTCAGTTAAAGTTTGCCAGTGATTAAGGGCCTTCAAACGATAATCCAACACCCACTCTGGCTCGTTTTTTTTAGCCGAAATTAAACGTAAAATATCCTCGTTAAGACCTTTTGGAACTGTCTCCATTTCAATGTCGGTCGAAAACCCATATTTATACTCATATGACTCAGACATGAAGAACCTCTTCTAATGAAATTGATTTATAAAAATTTTGAACTTTTTTATTTAAATTTTGTACAGGGGATAAAATCGTACAGTTTTTCACTAACTCACAAGATGTTTCGCTTCCTAAACATTTGGCCAATTCAGACGATCCCTCAACTATAGTCACGAGATCATGAACCGTAATTTGCGATAAATCTTTTGCAAGCTTATAACCACCATTTACACCGTACTCAGCTTTAAGAATTCCATGCGAACTTAAAACTTGTAAAACACGAGCTGTAACTTCAGCGGGCGCATGCGTAGCATCAGCTATTTGTTTAGCTGTAAGTGTTTCAATTGCTTCATTACGCAAAGAGGTCTGTTGCTCAGAAAAATATTTGAGAGCCATAAGAGCGTATTCTACCTTTTTACTTAACTTACTAATCACTTACTTAAATCCTTATTTTATTGATTTAACTTTCAATTTTAAATAAATTTATAAGGCTTAAAAGCGCTCTTAACTTACTTAAATAACTCATGAAAATTAAATTTTATATTATCTGCATAATATCCGATAAAATTTGTCGCCTTTGGGCGCTAACGTTTTATACGCTTTTTTGAATGAAAATCAATTGAAAATACGATGTTTTTTGTCGGGTTTTATGTTGCTGTAAAAAATAAACGCTAGATACGAGTTCTTATACATCCATAACGAGTTAAATATAGACTCACCCAGCATTTCTCACTAAAGTCCATCGCATGAGAATCATATTTATCACCATAGGTGCTTTAATTGTAAGCTTTGCAGGTTTTTTAACTGTTAAAATGTGGGGACAATCAACACCTTACATCGAGTACAAGAATCCCGTTATAGAAGGTCTTAAAAAACACATGTTTGTTTTTTATAAACATAAATTTTAAAATATAGACACGACTCTTAAAAAAACAGCTAAAGATGTTTACTTAGATATTGCAAACACAAAAGATCAAAAAGTTGTTATCGTTAAGCCTGAGGTTGAGCATAAGAATGATGTTAGAAATCAGCTCTATGATGATGTCAAAGATCACGTGCTTTTACTTGAAGATTACAAAGATGCCCTACAACACCGAAAAGTTATTTTAAATATTGTCGAAAACGCCATAGCAGGGCACTTAATATTCATTGATGAAGTTAAAAAGCTTGGCTTAGATAAGACCGATAACCTCTTTGTTGTAACACCTTACGAGACTCTTTCTAAAGCTATCAAAGAAAATGCTCCCACTCTTATTTATGGTGCTTCCATGCCAGAGATTCTTCGTATTAAATCCATGGAGTCTCTTAATCTTATCGAAGCCGCCACATTCAGAGCCGATGTGATTATTCACCCGCTAAAGTTTAGCAAAAACCAACAGGATTTTTACTCCGATACACTTCTTAAAGAATTACAACGACGTTATCGCCAGTTCATCGTCGGCCCAATTAGCGAAAGCCAGCAGATAGAAGCGGAAAAACTAAATCCACTTGCGACAATTATTCAAGAGTAAGATTAATCTTTTGGCGGGTCTTTCCCAACAACACCTTTTAAAAACTTAAGGTGTTGAAAGCTTTCTGCTTGATAACCTGTTGCAAGGTATATCTGAGCATAACCCTCATCATACAAGGCTTTCGCTATTTCTTCACCCTTAACACCATTACCTAAATTAGAATCAATATAAATTTTTGAATTTTTATTAATTGCTGTTTTTTGACTATTTAATTCATTTACCGTTTTAAAACTAATAAGTTTTTTATTCTTATTTTTTGCTTCAAATTTCCATGTCATATGCACAAGCTCATCATCATCGAGCAAAACCCAATCATAAGAATCAGTTTCATTAATGTTGCTAACATTAGGGCTTTGAATCTCACTCTTAGCATATAAGAAAGGTACAGATCCTGATAAAGCTTTCGGCAATATTTTTAAATTTAATTTTCTAGCTCTTTCTTGTATCTGGCTTTCTTCATAACGGCTTGTTACTAAAATGGCGTACTTTTCTAAAACTAAATCCTCAATGACATCTAACCCTGTTTTTGATTGATTTAACAATTCATAATCAACCAACATCTGCATTTGACTAAGCTTATCTATATTCTGATTAATATAGTTCTCAAATAATTCATAAGACTGAAATCTGATATGCTGGATTTTATCTGATAATCCTAAGCTTTGTAATCGACCTGACCATATCTGATGTATACTTGTGTCATCATCTAGAGAGACTAACATCGTCTTATTTACTAGATTCACTTCTGTTGCGAACCAATCTGGTGTTTTACTTAAAGGCAATATCAACCTTACAGTTGTTCCTTTGCTTAGTGCTGATTCAATCTTAAATTGTCCATTCATAGACTCTATTGTCTTCTTAGCGTGATAAAGGCCTAAACCCGTTCCACTCTCGGCAGAGCTATTCTTACCATAGCTTAATTGCTCTGTCCCTAGTTTAGATAAGATATCTTCCGGAATACCTTTGCCGTTGTCTTTTATAACAATTTCAGCTTGCTCTTTATTTATTTTTATAACCTCTATATTGATAGTATTTTTCTTTTGTTGCGACTCATAGGTAGTTTCATCAAAAGACTCTACGGAGTTATTAATCAAATTGCTCATAACTCGTTTAAGCTCTTTATCATCAACTGTAGCAAACGCACCAAATCCTTGAGTTAAATCCACATCAATCTCAAGATCTGATCGCTTCATATATTGCATACGCTTTTCTGACACTAAAATATCGACTAACGCTGGCAAAAACTCGATTCGTAAACTTTTACCAGATGCTTGATTGCTCTTTAGAGGACCTATAATATTTTGTTCTGCATTTTCGATCGCTATATCTTTAACACTATCTGTTTTACCTTTAGACAATAGGTCATTAGCAATATCATTAATTCTTTGAGTCGCATTACGAATGATAATTCTTTTTTCTTCAGGAATATCTTTGAGGGTCGAAGCTACCATTGACAAAGCTGACAATGGCGAACGGATATCGTGCGCTACTTGTTGAGCTACGACATAAATATAGTTTAGCTTTAATATTTTGTTTTCATTTTCCAAATAAGCCCTTTGCGTATTAAGAAAGTTTATTTTAGCTGTTTTTACAATCCGTATTTCTGCAGAATCACTTTCTACAATCTCAGGATTAGAAACACCCGAAACAATTTCCACCACAGTAAGAATAAATTTAGAAAAAGTTTTATATATTCTATAAAGAAGAAATATATATAAACTTATGATAAGAAAAATAGAAAAAATAAAAGAACCACTATGTACTTTTATGGGCAATTCTGAATAGTACATTTTAATTGTATAAGCCAGCTCAGAGTTAGAATTATCAAAAAAAATTTTTTCTTCTTTGTAAGATAGATAGTCAATACACAAATTACTGTTCCCAAAAGTTATTTGTGTTGAGCTAGAAATCCTAGTAATATTCAGACACACGTTATCTTCTAAGATTGAATTAGAAAGCATATTTTTTACTAATTCTAATGCAAACATTTCATTTCTAGAAAGTAATTCATTTTTAATACTTAATGTAATATTTTTAAGAAAAACTTCTGCCATTAATTTAGTTGATTCTCTTTTTTGCGATTGGTAAAAAAATATATATGAGCAGCTAAACACACTCAATATGAATATAAAATTAACAATTATAGAAATAAAAAAATTTTTTTGAATCGAATTATTTTTCATTCTCAATCCTGGCGAGATATTTTCTGAATATTCAAAAAGGGCGACATTAAAGTTTGACTTTTGTTTTTACCTTCAAAAACAATTTTATTTTGAAGTATATATATTAATGGAGTATGAAACATACCTTTATAATATCCTTCATTTTCATTTATTTCTAAAATCTTTTTAAAAATTAAATTTTTTTCATTTCTAGAATGTGCGGTCAAGGCGCCTTCAATAAGCTTGTCTATATTAGCGTCACTTACACGAGCATAGTTATGATTAGATTTTGAATAAAATAGAGTTGCCAAATACTCTATGTCTCGTATGGTTATACCATAACCATTAATGGAAATATCATAATTGTTATTTTTAATTTGCTCTAGATATTCTTTCTTGTCGTAGCTTAAATGATTAACTTTATTCTTATCAAAAACCATATTAATCCACTTACCAATATTATATGACTTAATGGAAATTGCGTTAAGAGGATAAGGACACTTATTATTTTTTGTATTTTTAATTTTTGTTTGATGGAAGTTTAATGGAGTTAATATACTTGAAAGCAAGCTTTCGTTAAACTCTATATTAATATCCTTTAAGTAATCTGCTAAAGTATCAGTTTTGAAGTTATCAATACAATTTTTAGAAATTTCCCTTTTTTTAGAAAATTTACTACTCTTATCGTTAAAAGCAATATAGTAAGTTCTCTCATGTGGAACAGTAACTGTAGTATTTGATGTCAAAGATTTAATATACTCTAGTCCCTCAAGACCATAATTATGAAGTACATCTAATTCTTGATTACGAAACATAGATATCGCATTGTCCATAGATAATGGTAGTATCCTAATAATCTGTTCATTTAAATTATTTTTTATAATAATACTCTTTTCGCTTAAGCTTATTAATTCCAAGTTTTCTTTTGTAAAGCAAATTTTATAATTATTCATACATTTTTTATGAATGGTAAAACCCGCATCAGCTATTATTTGTAAAAAATTAATAAGAGGTTTTTTTAATGTTATTTGTACTTTATCTTCAGCTAAATACTTAGCACTATCCATAAATTGCAAATAATGTTTCAGCCTATTGTTTTGTTTATTTAGAATGGTTTTATTTAAAGACTCTACTATGTCATGCGTCGTAACTTTAGAGCCATCTGTAAAGTAATAATTAGGATTAATTTGAAACGTCCAATTTTTTTTTAAATTATCGACAGTCCACGATTTTGCCAATGAACCTATAGTTTCACCATCTAGATTATTTTCTACTAATCTTCGCCCTACATTTAAAATCACCCAAGAGGCATTAGAATCATTTATATCGCTAGGATCTATTTTTATAATGGGAGCATCTATATTAATAGTAATCTCTTTTTTATTTTTTGCATACGCAGAATATGAAAAAAACATTATCATTAAAGCAATCAACAGCTTTACTCTAAACAACTCCATTATTTTTTGCTGACATGTAATAACCATAACATCCTATCATATATACAATTATAAATATACCCCATCCTATATATTGGAACCGAGTATTAGAAGAAAGTAAAAAGCTACCGAATAAAATTCCAGCTACTGGCGTTAAAACTCTAGCTAACAATGCTTGGATAGAGATCACAGATATTAAGTCTGTATTTTTAACGATCAATTGTCGAATAGTTCTAATTTGTATAGTATATTGTGTTGCCGTGAATCCTAAAATAAAAAATAATATAAAAAATAAATAAATATTTTTTATATAAACTAAATTCAAAATATTTAAAAAAATGCAGATAAACATTGGAGCGCAAGTTATTATAAGCCCCCGCTGCAACATCTGAAGACTTTTTGAGATTTTCGTGCGTGTAGCTAAAATTGCACCAATGGCATAAGTTGGAATCAGTAAGCTTAGCTCTAATGAGTAGTTCAGCTTACTTAAAATAATAAGAACAAACGGCAAACTACCCAACAGCAAGATTTTAATCATGATAGGTATAATAGAAATCGCAATCAGAAGTTTACTCTTTTTAAATAAAATCAATGTTTTTATTAAGTTAGATATAAAGCTCAGTTTCTCTGTTGAATCCTTTTTGCTTAATACAATAGTTTTTGTAATAATCATCTGACCAATAAAACTTATAGAATTAAAAACAGCTCCAAAAAGAAACATACCATATTTAACTAGTATTCCTCCTAGCAAAGGGCCCATTAGAGCTCCTAATTGCTGACTAAATACATTATTTGAATGTAAATTAACTTGATCATCATAAAAATCATTTAAATTTGCAATCATAACCTCAGACCAAGCAAACCACAATGACTGGATAAAGCCTATGATGAATGTTATAAAGAACCAAAGTGGCAACATAGGTATTCTAAAATAAATTAAAATACTGATCAAAAGAAATAATATTGCATTAACTCCATCTATTACAACAAGTATAGATGTAATTTTCTGAATATTAATTCTAGAGGAAATGGCAAACCCTAACAAGCTGCCCACCGACAAAGCTGATAAAATATACCCAACTTCGGCTAAATTAAAAATTAGCGACAGAAATAATGGAAATATTACTGACCACATTTCATCACCAATAGAGGATAATGACTTCCAATAAAAATAATTTTTAAATTTTTTCATATACAATATATATTGGGTCTTACATTAATAATATTGTTAATTGATAATTTACCTATCACTTCAATATTTTTGTTTATTTTATTCCCATTTTCTCTTAGAATTTGCTCATACCAATTTTCCACTAAATGCTTACACTTATGTAGGTCATCCACTATTTGATTGGCATAGTTTACATCAATATTTTTCTTATAAAATATCTTCTTCCAAGAACACATATGATTTTCATCATAATCTAATAAAACATGTTGAATAAATGGATTAGGATCAAAATCAATACTTTCTATATGTTGACTGTAAAAGTTTTTGACTTGCTTTTTTATCCTAATATCTGACTCAAAGATAGCTAAACATACAACTAAACTTTCAGGCCGGATATAAGCCAGATAGTGTAAAAATGAAATTAAGTTATATGTCCCAATATTCAACTTATGTATTTTAAAATCTTTTTCTGATATTCTGAGTGCTTTTACCAGGTTTTTATGATGATTTTTTTCAGTGTTATATATTTCCCTAATTATATTTTTAATTTTTCTGTCTTTCTCTGAAGAAAAAGCCAACTTAAAATATGATCCAGAGCTAGCAACAAAACTAGTATATTCCAATAAATAATGCGCATAAAGTATAGGACTATTATTAATTGATACAAATATCCTATGTAAATCAGGTAGAGGCTTCCACATTGTAATTGCTTTGTCTATTATTTTAATAAAACTACTAGTGGAAATCACATCTGTTTTTTTTAATAATGATTTTTTGTACAATAGTTTGAACTTTAAAGCTGTATTAAAACCTTCAGTTTCTTTAGTCACTTGTACATATTTTTTAATTTTTTGCAGAGTTAAATACTCTTTTAATGATATCTTATAAGATTTATTTCCACTTACAAGTATGTAGTCTTTTAAAATATGAAGTAATACAAAATACTTAGTATGAAAAATATCCATTAGTTCATACTAAGTATTTTTAAATTAATTACAAGCTCCGGGTCCAGCTCCGCCATTTTTTGTAGAGCTAAGTTTTTTAAAAATTTTTTTATACATATTCTTTGTGCTAATAGCTTTCATAATACCTCCTGAACTTGTCACAGCAATTTCAGTACCTAAATTAAGTGGTGTTGTAATGCTTTAAATTGCGAAAAGTGTATAATTTATTTACACTTTTCTAGACTTTGGTCATTTTTTTGATTCTATTTTTAAACCCTCTCTATCAATTAGTGGGGTGTAGTCACATGCCAATACCATCCATTGGTGTTGAGATTTCTAGAGTTTATGAAGCCACATCGTTGTAAGATCTTGTTTTTAAAGGACTCTTCGTTGGT